>JAJFLL010000371.1 GCA_021772695.1 Deltaproteobacteria bacterium | reverse complement strand
AAGCCGCCCAATACCAAATAACTCGAGAGCAAAGCGGTTTGTAAATGAGTGGCACTCCAATCCACCGGGCCCCCAATGGCCTGTTCTGCGGCCAAATGGGTCAGCGGAAACACCGACCCTTCCACCATAAAACCACCCAGACCCGAAGCCAGACGAAGACCTAATCCCGATTGGGCCAGACTTCGAGGCCCATGGACCATGAGCATTCGTGCCGTGGCCACCCGGCCCAAACGAAAAGAGGCTCCGGCCACACCAAAGGCCAACAGACTCGGACCATCCGTAATGCCTTCAACAATTTGTTGTCCATACCACTCTAGACTGTCACCAGGAGTACCTGCTCCCTGCATGACGGCCAGACGGGCGGTGGCTCGAGGCCCAACTTGTGCCAAAGTTGGGGACGAAGTGAGTCCCGAAGTACCATCGGATTCAGCACCTTCGCTCGCCTCGCCTAAAAACTGGTAAATTTGAGCGGCCCCCGCATGCAACCCCTGTTGTTCCAGCTCTTGTCCTAAGGAAAATAAATCGGAATAAAATAAATCTAGATTGGGTTCTTCTGCTAAGGATTGCAGTCCGGCCAAACCATTGGCTCCAAACCGCTGCTGAAGCGATGATCTTTCCTGAGTGGTGACCTGAGAGAAGAAGGCTTGGTGGGAAAGGGAATTCCTAGCACCCTGGGAAATATGCCGGCCCATCTGGCCCGCCAACCAAGGCAGGAGTAAAGCAGATGCATTGGAGTGGGAACCATCGGGAGCATTTGAAATAAAAGAGGCCGTTTGCGGTCCGAGGCTTTCCGAACCGTGGAAACTTAAACGACTAGATAAGGTCATGAGTCATCCCCTCTGACAATCCTTACCCGGGATCGAATCCTACGAATCCGGTAAAATACCGGAAGCTAAGAAACTGAATTGTTAAGAGTTAATAGAAAATTCGGCCCCAGTGCCTATGAGTTGCTTAAAATGATGGATAAAAGCAACATTAATTGCACTTTTCCTTTAGGAAACTTCTTCAATTCCTAAATACACCCGGCAGTGGGGAGTCAATTGATGTTGATTACAATATCGCGGCGCACGACTGTGCCACCGGGAAAAACCGTACATAATAAAACGCAAACTTTGCACCCATTTGGCCAATTGGGGGCGATGATCCCAACGGTTTAAATACTCAGCGGCCACCTGGTCAAAGCGAATCACTCGAGAATTATGCAGATTGGCCACCCACTCAAAGGCTTCATCAGGGTAAATTTTAAACTCTTCCATCAAACAAGATACCAGATTGCACCATTTCAAATGGAGGTCTTTGGAATAGCCGAAAAAATCATTGATCATGGCCACGACCTCTGCAGAAATATTTTCTAACTCTTGATGCAAAGGATCATCCAGATACTCTTGAGGCAATTCCCAATTCATTTGGAGTTCGATGAAATCAATATTCGGAATCATTCCGATATTCATCCGGCGGCGATCCAAATGAGAAATGGAACTTGGGTATTGCCGTGATTGACGGAATTCCTGGGCGACTCGGGATTCTGCCCGCACAGAGAGTACCCACTCGTAGAACCTTTGAGCATGCCGCCGGCACCAATTGGCGCTCATGAGTTGAGCATAGGCCCGGCCCAGCTCCCACCAACACTGTAGATGAGGGCTACCCTGGAAAGATTGTTGGGTTTGTCCTTGGATCGCCTGATGAATGCAGTGCAATTGGCCGTCATCTTGTTCTTCAATAATATCGTCATAAAAAATCCAGAGGGCCAAAAATTTGGTGATGATCTCTGCCCGTGCTGCATCAGCATAGGGAAACGGCCAATTGGCATATTCTCCCACGGATAATTTGATAAACTTTTTTTCCGTAACCGAATCATGAATGACACCTCGGGCTTTTAACCAGCTGAAGGCCTTGTTTTGCATTTCATGGGCCAAAGGGTTCAAGGGCGTGGTCCAGGTTCGTGGGTAGGTTAATAGGATATTTTGGCTAGTGGAGGAATCTGGGACATCAGGTTTGAGGAGCAGGGCCTGAGACCCGGGAAATAGGGGTAGGGTCGTGTTGACGTTCTGGGAATATGTCATTTAAATCCACACCTTTACTCTTAACCGATCCCTACCCAGAACAAGTAACTTTAAAATGGTAGAAAAAATGTACTTAAATGACTACAAAAAAATCATTAATGATTATGATTTATTTTGGCTCCCCTCCCTTTTCCAAATTGCCGATTTTCCTGAAATTTAGGAAAATATAAACCTCTTGAGCTGAGGTTTGATGAAACACTGCGTCAAATTTAACTCTCAAGACCCTGATTTAAAATAGAATTTTTTACATGGCACGCAATTCTTCCTCTCCCCTCTACCGATAAGTTATGGTAGCTTGTCTTTAGAGGGGTTTTAACGAGCCATGTTACAGGGGATTTTTTAGGGAATTGAAACCATGAGTGTAGGCGCATCTAAAAATCGTAGCTTCTTCAAAAACAAATATGTGGAATATCGCCGCCAATACATGGACGCGAAATCTTTCTCAAAAAAGATTGCTACGCCAAAGCCTGAAAAAAGTGACACCCCTCAAGCGACGGCGAAAGCCAATGAAAGCAATCCTGGCCTAGGCAGTCAAAGTTCAAAAAAAAACGCAGAACAGGCCAATTTGACTGAGACTAAAACGCAAGTAGCACAAGAAGAACAGGTACAAAACGCTACCGCCAAATACTCTACCCTGACCCCTGAAAATAGCACTCGCATGCAACGCAAACTCGAGACTTACAAGCCTTATATCAAGGCCGCTGCAACCCGATATGACCTTCCAGAAGAATTGATCGCCGGAGTAATCTGGCAAGAATCCAGGGCCAACCCTCGAGCCGTCAGTCACTGTGGCGCCATGGGCCTCATGCAATTGATGCCGGGTACCGCTAAACAACTCGGGGTCCAAAATGCCTTTCACCCCGGGCAAAATATCGATGGGGGAGCCAAATACCTTCGGCAAATGCTCGATAAATTCGGCAAGGTCGAACACGCCGTCGCGGCATACAATGCCGGTCCCGGTAACGTTTCAAAATACGGTGGCATCCCACCCTTTCGAGAAACTCAGGGTTATGTTCCCAAAGTATTGGGTGGCGCCCAATCCTTCAAATTGGCGGGCGGCTTCCAAGATGAAAACGAAACCCCCACCGCCGTTCGCGTATAACCTTCAATCCCACCTTGGACTTACGCTCAAATCCCTGTTACAGTAGGGCCGAATGGGCCCTAAAAAGAAGAACAAAAAAGCAAAGAAAAAGGCGAAGCCTGCTCCGGCCATTGCTCTGACCGGCAGTGGTTTTAAAGGCCTTGAACTGCTTCAATGGCTAGAACATGATGACCGGTTTCCAAGGGTCATTTATTTAAATAATAATAAACCTAAAATCACCCTGCGAAAGACCAAATTTTACCGCATTGACCTTACAGAAACTTTGGCCGATGTGAAGATTGCCGAGATCCTGAGCAAAGAAAACGTTAAAACCTTAATTCATACGGCCCTGCCGGTTACCCCTCCCAGAAATATCTCTCGAGCCCATGAATTAATTTCGGTCGGAAGCATGTATCTTTGCAACGCTGCCGCCGCAGCCAAGGTCAAAAAGCTTATCCTGTCTTCGACGGCCGACGTTTACGGGGCCTTCCCAGACAATCCAAACTACTTGACCGAAACTCATGCCGCACGGGGTGGTGAAAATTCTAAATTCATCGCCGACAAGCTCGACGCTGAGAATTATTTTTTGCGTTTCGGAAAAAATAATCCCGGTACCGTCGTATCCATTTTAAGGCCGGTTTCGATTTTAGGGCCCAAGATAAGAAGTTTTAAGACAGAATATCTGAGCCGTTGGTTCGTACCCACCGTGCTAGGCTTCGACCCCATGGTGCAATTTATCCATGAAGATGATCTATTGACTGCCTTTAAAACCGTCATTTTAGAAGACCACTCCGGCATATTTAATCTTGCTAGCCGAGGAGTCATCCCCTTATCTCGGGCCATCCACCTTATGGGAAATACATCCCTACCCCTGCCCATGGTGGGCCTGAAAAGTTTCATCCAAATGCTATGGTATCTCGATATAAGTCCAGCACCTGCCAACCGTCTCGACTATCTAAAATATTTAAGTTGCGTCGCCACCGACCGCGCCACCCGTGAAATGAAATTCATTCCGCAATACCACTGCAAGGAAGCCATTATGGATTTTGTCGGTGCACAGAGGCTTCGTGAAGTTCAATTACAAAAAGGGGCGGTGGTATAATGGCCAATAAACCCAAAAAGAAAGCTGACGTCCATTACCTAGGAGAAGTCAGCCCACAAGTGCGCAAACACGGGCAAGGATTAGATTCCATGTTGCGCAATATGGGATCCAAGCTTTCTGGGATTGAAAAAGAAATTTTTGGCCATTTAGGCCGTCTTCAAGATGAGTTATTAAAAAAGTCGGGAGAATCTCCGAAGATCGATCCCAAAATTCAAAAAGAGGTTCGGGAATTACAACAAGAATTTAAGCATCAAATCGAAGAGGTTCGCCAATTATTAAAGAAGGAACTTAAAATAGCCCCGGTTAAAAAAAGTCAGCCAGGTCTATTGCAACGGCTAAAGGGCTTGGTTCCTGATATTTCCAAATTATTTAGCAATGACCAGGCAGAAAAAAAATTCCAAGACTTATACAATGAAGAATACGACGCATTCGGGCGTGATCCTGCATTTGAGCAATTGGTAAAACCCCTCTTTGATTTTTTCTACAATCGCTATTGGCGAATCAATGTTCATGGCCTAGAAAATGTCCCATCGCAGGGACGAGCCTTATTAGTTGCCAACCATTCGGGAACCCTTGCCTACGACGGCACCATGATTCGCATGGCCGTCTCAACCGATCACCCTTCAGGTCGGGATGTCAGGTTCTTGGTTGAGGATTTTGTCTACTACCTGCCATTCATCGGTACTTTTATGTATCGGGTGGGTGGGGTTCGAGCTTCTCGCGACAATGCGGAACGCCTGTTAAATTCTGATCATTTAGTGGCTGTCTTTCCCGAAGGCGTCAAAGGCATCGGAAAATATTATAGTCAACGCTATCATCTGCAACGCTTTGGAAGAGGCGGTTTCATCAAGCTGGCCATTCGCACCAAAAGCCCGATTATTCCCGTTGCGGTCATCGGGGCCGAAGAAATTCACCCCTTGCTGTATAAATCATCCCTACTGGCCAAGCCTTTGGGCATTCCCTATTTGCCAATTACCCCTACCCTACCCTTACTGGGACCCCTTGGCCTGATACCCTTGCCCAGTAAATGGACCATCTACTTTGGCAAACCCATCGATTTCAGTAAGTACGGCAGTTCTACGCTAAAAGACGAACTTAAGATTCACAAACTTAGTGAAATGGTCCGACAGAACATTCAAGAAATGGTTACAGAAGGTCTCAAGAAACGGCGCAGTGTCTGGTTTGGCTAAGATTAGATTAAACCAAATATCGTTTTTCCTTGAGCTTACGTCCTAGCACCCCGGCAAATTCTTCGTACCCTTTTCGCCCGAGTTTCCCGTAAATATATTTTTTTCCCAACTCGACCCCTGGTTGGTCGTAAGGATTCACATTCAGTAGGCCACCCAAATATACGGTAGTTACTTCATATAAATAAAAAATTTGCCCCAAAGAGTAGGCATCACTTTGCAATAGGGTCATTTTAAAGTTGGGCACTCCGGCTTCTTTTAAGGCCTGTTCCGTGGCCATTATCTCTGCGTAAATGATATCGCTTAGTTTTTTCCCCCCAAGGTATTCCAGACTTTCTATCTCGGGAAACAGTTTAGGCACCGTTAAATCGTGGGAAAATTGTTCTTGCTGCCACAACATCACCATTTTGTCTCGGGGGCCCTCTGTATAAAGTTGTACTTGGGAATGTTGATCCCTTGGGCCGCTACTAATGATGGGAGTAATGCCCGCATGGAGGGATTCTCCGTTTAAATTGCTCTCTTTACCTAAACTTTCGGCAACTAATTGTGCGAACCACTCTTGAGTTGCTTTGAGATTTTCGGAGTAATTCATCACCACCCATTGGTGACAAGATAATTTCTTTTGCAAAAGCCAAACGACCAGGGAAAGCATGGCAGCGGGATTAGTCCAGAGATCTTCAAGCCGGCAACGCTTATCCATACGCCGGGCTCCTTCCGCAATTTCATGGATGGGAATGCCCAAAAAAGCCGCCGGCAAAAGACCAACGGGGGACATGACGGAAAATCTTCCGCCAACGCCCTTTAATATTTCAAAACTTTCAAAGCCCTCCTCACGGCAAATTTTTCTTAAAGCCCCTTGCTCTGGATCGGTTGTCATAAAAAGATGGGACCTGAAATTTTTGGTACCTAATTCTTTTTTGAGTCGCTCATAAACGATTAGAAATTGCGCCATGGTTTCAACGGTATTTCCCGATTTAGAAACCACGTTAAAAGCCGTTCGCTCCAGGTCTAAGGAATCAAACCACGAACTCAAGATATCGGGATCTAGAGTA
>JAJFLL010000038.1 GCA_021772695.1 Deltaproteobacteria bacterium | reverse complement strand
AGCCGTTCCGTTTGGCGGTTGTTTTAGTTTTAATTTTTTTAAAAAGGCCTGAAAACGCTTGCGATCTTCGGCACGATCGATGCTATCCGGTGAGGTGCCGAGAATTTTAAAACCGGCTTTTTCAATGGCCTTCGCCAGTTTCAGCGGAGTTTGGCCACCAAACTGCACGATGACCCCAGTGGGCTGTTCTAGCTCTAAAATATGCAAGACATCTTCCTCGGTCAGCGGCTCAAAATACAATCGATCTGAGATATCGTAGTCGGTAGAAACGGTTTCAGGATTGCAATTGACCATGATGGCCTCAATCCCCTCCTCGCGCAAAGCCATCGAAGCATGCACACAACAATAATCGAACTCAATACCCTGACCAATACGATTGGGTCCGCCTCCCAATATCACCACCTTCTTTTTCTTATCACTTACCGCCGCTTCATTTTCATCTTCATAGGTGGAATACATATATGGGGTATTGGCCGCGAATTCCGCAGCGCAGGTGTCGACCCTTTTGTAGACAGGCTCGATATTAAATCGCTTTCGCAGCTTGCGAATTTGTTCCGGAGATTTTTTCAACAAGGACGCCAGACGCGGGTCGCTAAAACCCATAGACTTGGCCTGTCTTAATGTGCCAGCAAGAGGCTTGCCCGTAAGCTTACCGCCCTTGGTTTTCAGAAACTGCTCGGCATCCACAATGTCTCGAATCTGCGCCAAAAACCAAGGATCCACACTACTATGCTTATAAATTTCAGCATTGGTCATACCGAGCCGCATGGCGTCGGCCAAATACCAGAGGCGCTCCGGAGTGGGCCTTCTGAGTTTTTTCACCATGGCCTTTTTATTTTCTAAATTTGCCGGTTTTATCTTAGCTCGGTTTTCAAAACCGTAACTATCGATCTCTAAGGAACGCATGGCCTTTTGCAGACTTTCTTTAAAGGTACGACCGATGGCCATGGCTTCGCCTACGGATTTCATCTGAGTCGTTAGGGTGGTGTCGGCATGGGGAAATTTTTCAAAGGTAAATCTGGGAATTTTCGTCACAACATAGTCGATACTAGGCTCGAAGGCCGCGGGAGTGTATTGGGTGATGTCATTAAGAATTTCGTCGAGGGTGTATCCTACAGCCAATTTGGTCGCGATCTTGGCAATGGGAAACCCCGTAGCCTTACTAGCCAAGGCACTGGAACGCGAAACTCGAGGATTCATCTCAATAGCCGTGGTCCTGCCGGTTCTTGGATCCACCGCAAACTGAATATTTGATCCACCCGTATCGACTCCAATGGCCCTGATGATTTTTAGCGAGGCATCACGCAATACTTGATACTCTTTGTCGGTCAAAGTCTGCGCCGGGGCAATGGTGATACTATCGCCAGTGTGCACTCCCATAGGATCGAGATTTTCTATGGAACAAATGATGACTACGTTGTCTTTCTTGTCACGCATCACCTCGAGTTCGAATTCCTTCCACCCAAGTAAGGACTCTTCAATCAATACCTGGGTAACCGGAGACCTGTCTAATCCCCACCGAATGAATTCCTTATATTCCTCTAAATTATAAGCCACATTGCCGCCCGAGCCTCCCATGGTAAACGCGGGCCGAATGATAGCGGGAAACCCAACGAATTTTACGACTTCCATGGCCTCCGCAAGCGTCGTCGCTAAACCGGAACGGGGCACATCCACCCCGATACGCTGCATACATTCTTTAAACTCAGCACGGTCTTCAGCCATATGAATGGATTTTAAATTGGCGCCCAGCATTTCTACGCCATGTTTTTCTAACAACCCACATTCACCTAATCTTACCGCCAAATTCAATGCGGTTTGTCCGCCCAGTGTAGGCAAAATGGCATCGGGGCGTTCTTTTTCAAGGATTCTTCCCAAGACTTCGACAGTCATGGGTTCAATGTAGGTGGCGTCGGCGAAATCTGGATCGGTCATAATGGTGGCTGGATTTGAATTGACCAATACTACCTTGTAACCATCGCTCTTCAACGCCTTAACGGCTTGAGTACCACAATAGTCAAATTCACAGGCTTGCCCGATGACGATGGGACCGCATCCGATCAAAAGTATTTTCTTGATGTCGGTTCTTTTTGGCACGAAATTATTTCCTTAATTTGGGATGTTCCATTAATTCGCGAAACTGTTTAAAAAGATACAAGGAGTCATGAGGACCAGGTGAGGCTTCGGGATGGTATTGTACCGCAAAAAAATTTTTGGCTTTATTTTTGAAACCCGCAACCGTGTCGTCATTTAAATTGAGATGGGTCAATTGCCCCGCCGCATTGACGGAATCTTTTGAAATGGCAAAGCCATGATTATGACTGGCGATTTCTACCTGTTGGTTTTCAAGGTTTTTAATAGGTTGATTGCCGCCCCGATGGCCAAACTTTAATTTAAAGGTTTTAGCCCCCTGAGAGAGTCCTAAAATTTGATGCCCCAGGCAGATACCGAAAATGGGAACCTTGCCAGCCAATTTCGAAACGTTATTAATAGCATAGTCCACTGCAGCAGGATCCCCAGGGCCATTGCTTAAAAAAACTCCGTCAGGTTTTAAGGCCAAGACTTCTTCGGCCGGGGTATTTGCCGGCACCACTAAAACTTCGCACCCTTGGTCCACTAAATTTCTCAATATATTTTGCTTTACTCCAAAATCGTAGGCCACGACCTTGAGATCGGGTTTTGGAATTTTTTTCCCTTTTTCACCTCCCTTTCGGGGGTCTACCGTTGCTTGATCCCAGGTATAGGGTTTGCGACATGTTACCGATTTGACCAAGTCTTGCCCTTCCATTGACGGCAATTCTCTGGCTTTTTCCTTTAAGCGTCTTAAATTTAAATCGGTGGTGGAAATAAGACCTGGCATGGCGCCCTGTTCGCGAATATGCCGCACCAATGCCCGCGTATCTATACCTTCCAAGCCCACGATGCGATGTCGAAACAAATAATCGGCCAAGGAACCCGAAGCCCGATAATTACTGAAGGTCTCTGAGTATTCTTTGACGATAAAGCCCTCAACCTGCGGGTGGGCGGACTCCACGTCGGCACTGTTCACACCGTAATTGCCAATCATGGGATAAGTCATGGTCACAATTTGACCTTGATAGGACGGGTCTGTCAGGATCTCTTGGTATCCCATCATGGAGGTATTAAATACCACCTCACCGTCGGTATCACCGGGAAATCCGAAACTAAAACCGTGAAATGCGGTTCCGTCCTTTAGTACTAAGATGGCTTTGGCTTGTTCTTTCCCCAATTTCATAGCGGTAATCTCAATCCTTTCCGGTTAAACGGCATACACCTGACGTCCTTCTACCCAAGTGTGAACTACCCTGCCCACGAATTGCCAGCCATCGAAGGGAGAGTTACGACTTTTGGATGAACTCTGGGCCGTGCGGTAGACCCACTGTGCATCTAGATCAACCAAACAAAGGTCTGCTGGGGCGCCCGGCTTCAAGCCTGAATAAGTTTTCCCCAAAACTTCCAACGGTTTAGCTGTTAGGGCCAAAATGAATTTTTCTAAAGACAATCTTTCGTCCAGAACTAAACGGTAGCCTAAGGCAAATGCGGTTTCCAAACCTAGGATACCAAAGGCGGCTTGGTCAAATTCCACCTCCTTATCGACGATAGCGTGGGGAGCGTGATCGGTGGCGATACAATCGAGGGTCCCATCAGCCAGGCCTTGAATGACCGCCTCACGATCGGTGCAGGTTCGCAAGGGAGGGCACATCTTGGCATTAGTGTCGTATTCTTGGCAGGCTTCATCGGTCAAAGTAAAATGGTGCGGTGCTGCTTCCCCGGTCACCGGTAGTCCTTGGGCTTTCGCTTGGCGAATCAATTCTACGGCTCCGGCCGTACTGACATGGGCCACATGTAACCTGCACCCGGTTAGCCTAGAAAGCAAAATATCGCGCGCTACTATGATATCTTCTGCCTCGCGGGGAATACCCTTTAGCCCCATTTGACAACTGACTTCGCCCTCATTCATGGTACCGCCATGACATAGGTTAGCATCGACACTATGGGTGATCACCGGTAGATCGAAACCCTTAGCGTAGTCCATGGCGAGTCGCATGAGCTGGGAGTCCATGACCGTCATCCCATCATCTGAGATGGCCACACATCCAGCTTCTTGTAATTCGCCGATATTGGCTAAGCGTTCCCCTTTCAAGCCAACGGTAATTGCACCGATGGGCCAGACCTTCACAGCAGCCTTGGATCTGGATTGTTCTAATATATAGTGAGTCACGGCAGCCTCATCATTGACTGGATGAGTATTTGCCATGCAACAAACCGTCGTAAAACCTCCAGCTGCTGCCGCCATGGTGCCCGATTGAATATCTTCTTTGTGCTCGAAACCGGGTTCTCGTAAATGAACATGAAGATCGACAAAACCGGGCAATAACACCCTTCCCTTCCCATCGAAGGCCTCATCGCCGGGAAGCTTGTCGAGTTTTTCTCCGATGGCCTCAATCTTTGAATCCTTGATACGCAACTCACCCAGCAAATCGAGACCATTGGCAGGATCAATAATACGAACATTGTGAATCAAAATTTGCGTCATTTTATTCCTCAGTACCTGAGAGCAAATACAAAAGGGCCATTCTTACGGCCACTCCATTTTTGACCTGATTTAAAATCAATGAATAGGGAGCATCAGCTACTTCGGGTGCTATCTCCACCCCACGATTCACGGGACCCGGGTGCATAATGACCACATCTGATTTAGCCTTTTGCAAAAGCTGCAGGTTCAAACCAAAGAAACGAGAATACTCTCTTAAATTGGGGAAAGGCAGCCGGTCATGACGTTCTCCCTGAATCCGTAACATCATAATAATATCGAGGTCACCGATGACCGCTTTAAAATCGTAGCTTACGCCGACCCCGAAGGCTTCGATTCCTAAAGGTATCAAACTTTTTGGGCCGATGACGGTGACTTTTGATCCGAATCGCTGCAGTCCTAAAATATTGGACCGGGCCACACGGGAATGGGCGATGTCTCCCACGATTCCCACATGCAATCCCGACAAGGTCTTTTTATGGTCTCGAATGGTCAATAAATCTAGCAGTGCTTGGGTAGGATGTTCGTGGGCACCGTCCCCAGCATTGATGACCCTTGCTTTAAGCATTCGTGTAATGGTTTGCGCCGCCCCGGCTGCTGGGTGTCGCACCACCAAAACATCGGGAGCCATGGCCTCGAGATTTTTTACCGTATCGAGCAAGCTTTCCCCCTTACTCACCGATGAAGAGGATTTTGTGATATTGATCACATCGGCCGAAAGGCGTTTGCCAGCGATTTCGAAGCTGGTCCGGGTGCGGGTAGAATTTTCAAAAAATAGATTGATGACCGTTTTTCCACGAAGGGCGGGTACTTTTTTAATAGGTCGACCTCCCACCTCACGAAACCGGTCGGTGGTTTGAAAAATAAATTCGATATCCTCGCGGGAGAGGTCCGCCATACTCAATATATGGGGAATGCGCACCGGAGTCTCTTTCATGCCTGCCTATCTATCACCTCGATCCGATCTACCCCGTCGGTCTCTTGCAGACGAACTTTCACGTTCTCTTGGGGCTGAACGGATACTTTTTTTCCACAAAAATCAGATTGAATCGGTAATTCGCGCTCACCTCGATCGATCAAAACCAACAATGCAATAGATTTGGGTCTTCCTAAGTCGGTTAAGGCATCAAGGGCGGCTCGAATGGTACGTCCTGTATAAAGCACATCGTCTACCAACAGGACCCGAGACCCATCGATAGAAAAGGGTATCTCAGTCTCCTTGACCACAGGCATCTCAGAGGCCTGAGAAAGATCATCACGATATAGATTGATATCTAAGGTGCCAATTTGATCCGGATCCCTATTCATGAGTTTGGCCAAACGCTGGGCGATGGGAATACCCCGGGTATGAATGCCCACCAATTGGAATGGACCGCTCAATACCTCACGCTCTTTGATTTCACTGGCCAATCGATCAAAGAGGGCCTTGAGCTCTATGGCTTCGAGCAAAATATTTTTATTGGACGCATTCATCTTAAAAAAAAGCCCCCCAAAAACTTTGAGAGGCCAATACGAGGTTCGTTAAATTTTTATACCATTCCCTAATTTTCACGCCTGTCATCCCCAAGGGTGGGCAAAATTTCCAGGCTATTAACTAAAAGCCTAAGCCTTGTCAAGGGTAGGGCAAAAATTCCCAAACCACGCCTTTACTCCCCGGTAATTTGAGGAAAACGAATGACTTGAAGCACCTGAGGACCGCCACGGAGGGTTACCTGGGTACTCTGGCGGAAACGGCCTAAGGCCGTAGCGTGGACTTGATAAGTACCCGGCGCCAGATCCACCAAAATCCATGGAGCATCGCATTCGGCAGAAAAGGTAGGTTTTTTCGACTTGTCTTGAATCTCCACCTTGACGGCAGAGACGTAGGCATTGCCTCGCGCCGCAAACATGAGTTTTAAGGGAAATTTCTCCCAACGGGGGTCTTCTTTTGATTCTCCTACTCCCGTACAAGCCCAACGAATCCCATGGGAAGTCTGAATGTCGTCGGCATAAAGGACCCCTGGCAGGAGTAACATAATAAATAGACACAAGATGCGCATGACGCCTCTAATTCATTGAGCCGAGAAGCGGACTTGAACAGCCGACCTACTCATTACGAATGAGTTGCTCTACCAACTGAGCTATCTCGGCACCGGGCCTCCCCCTACCCTATTATTCTTTTTGTTATCAAGTTCTTCTCAGAAACCCATTCCATAAATTTCCTCCTGACATTCCCTTTGACTTGGCTCAAATTTCCCCCTAGCCCCCTATTAGGAATGACCAACGACCCAGATGCTAATTTTTCTCCCGCCATTCAGGCCTTTAACCGGCTCCTAGAGGTGATGGCCCAATTGCGATCTCCCCAAGGCTGTCCCTGGGACAAAAAGCAGACCCATGAGAGCCTTAAGGCCTGCCTACTAGAAGAAACCTATGAGGTATTGGGGGCCATCGACTCAAAAGATGCCCGTCATCTGCGAGAAGAACTGGGCGACCTTTTGCTTCAAGTGGTTTTCCACTCTCAGATCGCTAGTGAGGCCGGCGAATTTAACATGGAAACCATTATCCACAACCTGGTGGAAAAACTGACACGTCGTCACCCCCATGTCTTTGGTGGGGAAAAGATCGAACAAGCCGAAGAAGCTATTTCGCGGTGGGAACATATCAAGGCCCAAGAAAAACAGGGACAAGAGGGATTGTTTTCAGGAGTGCCCAAAGAACTTCCCGCCTTATTCCGTGCCTTCCGCATTGGTGGTAAGGCTTCTCGGGTAGGGTTTGATTGGCCTCAAGTAGAGGATATCTGGAAAAAGGCCGAAGAAGAGATTGAAGAAATTCGCGACGCCATGGTTGGTGAAAACCAACAGGCCATTGAAGAGGAATGGGGCGATCTTTTCTTTACCTTGGCTCAGGTAGCCAGAAGACTTAAAGTGAACCCTGAAGAGGCATTAAGAATCAGCACAGAAAAATTTGAACAACGCCTTGCCTTCATGGAGAAAAAACTCCTGGCCGCCGGGATAAAACTTCATGAGGTGAGTGCGGCCCAATGGGACTCCCTTTGGGAAGAGGCCAAGTCATTCACAGAATCTGTTTAAAACTTGTTTGTAAATGGCACGTAAACTTTATTTAAGTAGCGACAATTCTACTCCGTCATCACTTTGCTTAATTTTTATTCACTTAAAGCCATGGCTCGAGATACCAATTGGATTCCCCTTACCTTGACACTGACCCTTTTCCCGGGCATGGGACATTTCTATCTAAAGCAAAAGGTCAGAGGTGCGATTTTTGCGGGACTGGCCTTCCTATTGGCCATAGGAGCCCTGGCTCGATTTATCGTCGTTTTATTTGCTGTGGCCAATGTAAGGGGAGTGCCTAGGCCTCCTCGGGGCAACCCCTGGCAGCTTATGGCACAAACCCTTCAATTGGAATGGCCGATCCTTTTGACCTTCTTAGGTGCTCTATTATTCGTTTGGGCCCTGGCGGCCCTCGACATTGGGATGCAAATCAGAAAGCGATCCAAATCATGAAGTTAAGTATTCACCTTCAATATTTTCTTATCCTTAGTTTTCTATGCCTTGGAATCGGTTGTCAAAATTCCTCAAGTTTGGGCGCAGGCGTCAACAGCACCAAAGATCCGGCAACTTTGGGTCTAAAGTTAAAGCGAGGGATGAAAATTCTAGTGGCCCACCGACAACTGAACCCGGCGCAAGAAATCTGGGGCCAACCAGGCATTCGTATGTTGACCCTTGAAGAGCCCAGTGGTGCCGAAGGGCTTGTCTTTAGCTGGATCAATTCGCCCGAGAACCCTTCCTTAGCAAATGACCCTTCGTCTGCCCCACCCCAGGCCCAGGTCTATGACCTAGATGGAGTACAAAACGGAAAGATGTCTCTACCCAACCAAACCCAAGCTCGTCGCATGACCCTGCCCCTATTTTGGCCTTCCGGTGACCTGTTTTTGTCGGACTCGTCGGGTATTTGGTTCTCCGACGCCGCCTTTGAAGAATTGAGGAAAAATAAGACCACCCAATGGAATCCAGGCCTACTAGGAAATGCCCTATTAGGCCCCGCTGAGGGCATCGGTGCTATCGAAAATGGCCTGAATCGCTTACAGGCCATGGCGACTGAGGCAAACCAAGGAGATTCCAAGGGCCAAGCCGTTGAGCTTGACGGGGTCGAAAAATATCTTCTCAAGGTAGACGGAAAAAACCAGGAAGTAGAAGTCTTAGCGGCCACCAATGACATGGCCACCTATAAAATTTTAAACAACGCCCAAAACCCCATCATTCTAGAACTCACCCTGGCCCCAAAGGCCTCGCAACTACAAATCCTACTCTCACCTCTAGGCATTCTCAAAGGCCTCGTCGAGTACCGTATCGTCGAAGTACAAAGCCCCGAGTTCCAAGCCAAGCACCGCGAACCCGGCACCGTCAAAGAGATGTAATTAGTTAAACTTCTTACACGTAGAACTAACGACACCTGTCCAAAAGTTTAATTTTTTTAATTGAAATCGAACGGGTGGCCGGGCGGGGGGCCCCCGCCGCCCGCAGTTTACGAGGACGGTGGGGGTGCAGACCGGACAGGACCCGGTCGTTTTCAATTAAAAAAATTAACAAATAAGGAGTGGTGCCGGTGGTCGGAGTCGAACCGACACAGACGTAAGCCTACACGATTTTGAGTCGTGCGCGTCTACCAATTCCGCCACACCGGCGATTCGGCTGGGGTTATGGGTGATCGAACGGTGATTTTCAAGATAATTTTTGCCCGGGTGAGGGAATGGCCTCAGTGGGCGACGGGTTGCTCTTGGCGACGCCACCCATCGACGGAACTGGAGGCCCGAACACAGCCCAAGGTGCAGCGATCCTGACAGCTTTTATAACTATAGAATTCCCGACGTAAATCAGAATAATCATATTCCATAAGGTCTTTGCTAAAGACTTGTCTGGTCTGGGAACACCAACTCACCTTCCCGAATTCATCGATATAGAGATAACGGGATCCGGCCCGGCATTTAAAGGGGGCCGTCCCTTCGCGAATCATTTGGTCGCGGTAATCCGTAAATTCAGGAAAACTCTTGGGGATCTGCTCCTTAATGGTCTGAAAGGCCTTTAATTGTTCTTCATTGAGTTGGATCTGACCATCGTGATCATGGATCAAGAGAACCCTTGGTTTGAATCCCAGATCTTTGGCAAAGCGAATCACTTCAAAGGATTCAGCCGGCGGACAAGAACCCACCACCCCGGAAACCACCACCTTGAACTTGGCGTGATTTTTTAGATCGGTGAGTCGTTCCCGCAAACTATCTAATACCTTTACCGTGGTGCGATTGGGCTTCACTCCATCGATAGAAATTTGAATATCTTGTAATCCAGCTTCATTGAGTGCCTGGATCAATTCGGGCTTCATATAAAACCCATTGGATATCATTGAAGTTCGTAAAAATTGTAACTCCTGTCGGCAATAGCGAACGAGTTCGGGGAGGTCTGGATGCATGGTGGGTTCACCACCGGTCAAATTGATAGAGAATGCTCCCAGATCCTTTATTTTTTTTAATCGAGCCTTGAGGGTTTCTAAGGGAATGGGAGCGGAGGTATTGTCAAATTCATTACAATAACCGCAACTTAAGTTGCAGCGACGCAAGATTACCAATTGGGTAAACCACGGGCTGAATCGCACTCGGTTAAGGAAGGAAATTTTCATGAGTCTACCGAATTAGGAAGGTGGCAAAGGCCACAAAGCCTTCTTTTTTTCTACTTTAGTGAGCGGATCGGCAATGCGTTCCTTTTTATTTTTCAAGACAACCATCCAGGTACTGTTAGTACCGATGATGCCCAGCCACAAGATCAAATGTAATTGATCGGCCATAGCCAGCCACATAAAAATGAAGGAAAACAGGTCGCTACGCATTAATGGGGCCAAACGGGCGACCCAAGATTTCTTTTGGTTACTCGGCGCAACCTCGTTGTCGGATTCTTCCCACTTTACAGAAACTAAGGACCCCGAATTCGTGTAACGATTGAGGTAATAAAACATGAAAAACCAGGTCAAACTTAACCCAAAGAAGAATAGTGCCGATTCATAGAGGACCAAGTGGGAGGGTTGTTGGCGGTATAGGCCCACGACGACTCCAACCATAAAGGAAAGGTAGGTCAAATTATCGCCCAAGGTATCAAGCCATTCTCCGGACTTGGATTCGGAATAAGTCAGGCGAGCCATTTCACCATCACAGCCATCTAAAATAGAGGCCATTTGCAGACATAAGCCACCTGCAATCAAATACGGTAAGGTTCCCATGGCCATGAAGAATCCCGAAAGGATACCGATTAAGGCGCCAAAGGCCCACACACCGTTCACCGAAAACCCAAGCCTCATGAAGATACGTGTAAAAAAAAGTGAAATACGCCGATTCAAATGTTTGGAAATAATACCATCGGTTGGTTTTCTCAATTGCTGGTAGAGTTCAGCTTCGGCATGTTTTTTGGCCTCAGGGGTATCCACATCACACCAAAAATAACCCGTTAAGTCTAAGGCAGAAACCAAG
>JAJFLL010000370.1 GCA_021772695.1 Deltaproteobacteria bacterium | reverse complement strand
ACCGGATTCGGAATACAAGGCTGACCCTACCCAATGTTTTCTCCCCTGGGTTCCAATTGGCCAAGCACGCACCGTAGCGTTATCTCCTGGCGATATGGATCCATGAATTTGAGCAATCATGGTTCCTAGAATGATAGGATTGCACCCTCCTTGCAGTAAAGCCCAGGCCCCAGGACAATCTAGGGCCGCCCACAAAAATTCCTCTGCGACTAGGTGGCGGTGAGCTGCCAGGCTTTCATCGGGTATCCATGGAGCAGCAACCCCTTGCCCACTAGATAAAGGACCGGGAAATATGCGCAAACCGTCTCCCCCTGCCCTGGAGGGACCACAAACAAAGCAATGGGGGTAGGGATGGGACTGAAACCCTAAATATTGGGCTGAGGCTTCCTGGGCTTCTGAAAATGAGATGGCCTCGGGGACCTCGAGATCAAGTTCCACAGGCTTAGCCTCGGCCACTATTTGGGTTGGCCCCCGAAGGACCCACTTTCCCGACCTGTCCCCTTCGATGAATAAATCCCGATTTAATGGCGGGGGGGCTCGCAACACGACCTCAGCGGGACCATTGAGATGCTGCCCTAATAATCCGGACACGTATCCGCCGTTTCCCGACTGATCCGGCCCACGAAAGCGTGGGAGAATTTTTAGAATGGACGACTCTTCAGTGGACATCGCAGTATCTTACCCACTTCACCTCAATTTTTCGAAGGAATAAAATGTTCCCGTAGGTATTTTTCAAGGCCTGCTGATTCCATGCTACGAGACCGAAACGCGACATGGCCATCGGGACGAATTAAATATAGGGCACCATCCTGGGCATCATATTTTTCAAAAGCCCTGCCCTGAACATCGATAAAGCCAGGCATTTCAGAAGCTGCAAAAGAAAGTTTTTGGGGAAAAAGGATTTGACTCGTGAACATACCAGAAAAGGGTTCCAAGGATTCTTGCATGGCCTTTATCAACTTTTTCAGACCATTTGTCATTGCAGGCAAAAAAATCAATAATAGGTGCTGACCGGATCGTAATAACTCAAACAGAGTTATTGACCTTGAATCATTCATTGCCTTCAACGAAAAATCCGGTGCCCGATCTCCAGGCTTGGGGCCCTGAAACGAGATATTCTCTCTGACAAGTATGCTGTGGTCCACAATGGGACTCCCTCGATAATGCACACCTAGCTCGGACATAAAATGGGCCATTTTATCCCCCACAAATTCAGAAACCTTCGGCAATAAATGCGGCATGACGTGGCTGCGCAAAAATCCAATGACCGGGTTTTTACTGACTATAAACTGAAACATGCGATCCGTACTGGTCAGCACCTTGTGTCCCACTGGTTGCCGTTCATCATTATAGGAATGCAAAAAATCCAAATCGGCGTACCCGCGATGTACCAAGCCCATTTTCCATGCGAGATTAAAGCTATCTTGAATTCCCGTATTCATTCCCTGACCACCCACCGGACTATGGATGTGAGCGGCATCGCCGGCGACAAATACCCTCCCCACTTGATATCGAGGTACGCCCCTGCGGTGAAGATGGAATTTTGCCAACCATACAGGATCATATAATTTTGCCGGCACCGGGACATAAAGGTCTATTAAGGCCTGTAATTCCTCGAGTTTGGGATCTTGTTCCGAAGCTCCAGATTCAGAAGGCCGAATGCCCAACAAACGAATCCTGTTGGATTCCCGCATGGGAAAAATAGCTAGGGGGCCCTCAGGCCGAAAAAATAAATATAATTGCTGGTCTGAAAACTCCCAATCTACTTTGACATCACCTAAGATGAAAGTTTCAGGATAAGGACTTCCCGAAAAAGGTAGATCTAATTGATGTCGCACGGTGCTATGAGCTCCATCGCATCCGAGTAACCAAGCAACTTCTAAGGACTCAAGCTTAGGATTTTTTCCATGCTTTAATTGAACCGATACCTTTGTTTTGTCTTGTTCAAAACCTATTAATTCGACCTCCCTCTCTACTTCGACACCCCTATTTTTTAGGCCCTGTAGTAAGATCCTTTCTGTCGCGCTTTGCTCCAAAATCAAAGGCAAGGGATAGGGGGAGTCTAAGTGAGAAAAAACCACATGCCCTGCTGGCTTTTCTTCCATGAAAAAATTCACGGTGTCGACGGTTTGCCCCTGCTGTAGGGCTGTTTGGACAATCCCAAGAATAGAAAAGATTTCTAAACTTCTGACTTGCACCACCAAGGCCTTGGAACGATCGGAAGGTGTGGTAGATCGATCAATGATGCGGCAGGGAACTCCATGACGGGCCAATTCATGGGCCATGACTAAGCCTGTGGGGCCCGCCCCAACCACTAAAGCCACCGCGGATGCATTTCTTTGTGGAATTAACATGGCATTTTATTACTCTTGGAATTCATTAGAGGCAAGGATACAGCAAAGAGAGAAACTTCAGTCCTTACTCCTCATTAAGAAGGCCTCACGACGAAATCTTCATATTTTTATGAGCTATATCAAATACTTCCTTCATCTAACGCGAGTATTCGGTTAGAGGATAAATATTTTATATTTCTCTTTTAAGATGTTTTAAGAAAGAATGGCGCTAGAAAATTCAAACACCGAAAGTAAATTATGATTAAACTCTTTGAAAAAAAATCCAACCGGGAATTGGGCAAGA
>JAJFLL010000369.1 GCA_021772695.1 Deltaproteobacteria bacterium | reverse complement strand
CTTTTCAAGTCCCTCACAAATCGTTAAGCTCTTACCGCACTCCTCCGACCGACCTGGTTGAAAATCTGGAAGCAAAGGAAAATTTATGAAACGCGTGGATTCAAACTTTTGGATAATATTGTTTTCAATCCTCACTTTGGGCGCAGCGGCCTGTAGCAGCGCTGGCGGCCCCAATCCACCCAACCCTCCGAATCCCCCCCTACCTCCACCTTTGACACTGAACTTTGGGGCGCCCTTGAGTCTGGCCATGGGTACGGCAGTGCCGGCTAACGCCCAAACGGTGTATGTTGGCGACTTTAACGGCGACGGAAATCTGGACTTCGCCGTATTGAACAATACTATTTGTGTATTTTTAGGTAATGGCGACGGCACCTTTGGTCCGCGATTGGATGCCAATAGCCCGCTCAATGGTCCAGCAGCTTTGGCAGCAGGTGAATTCGACGCTCAGGCTCCTATGGAATTGGTGGCATCTTTCCCCGCTACTACTCAAGTAGATCTATTTTTTGACCTTGATCAAGATGGAGTTTTTCAAGGTGGTGTTTCCTTCCCTGGGGGGCTGATGGGAGAAACCCCACACGGCGTGGCCGTAGCCGATTTTACTAATAATGGTCAGGACGACATCATGTTGACGGAGACGAACACCAGCAATTTATATCTTCAAGTCAATACGGGTATGGTCACCTTTAATCCCTTTTCTAAACTATCGGGTGGAAAATTAAACAGCCCTCGTAATTTAGTAGCCGCCGATTTCGACCAGGATGGGAATATGGATGTGGCCGTGGCTAATAACGGCGCCGACTTCGCCACGGTCTGGTTTAATAACGGTAACGCAAACCCAGCCTCCCTATTTCAGCCATCTGATGCCGATAATTCCCTCACCATGCCCGCCATGTCGGGGGCCCAAGGCATCACCGCCGCGGACCTCAACGATGACGGTCTGCCCGACCTGATCGTGCCTTCACCGGGGACCAAGCAGGCGGCGGTCTTTATGAACCAAGGTGGCGGAAACTTCGGTGCGGCCAATCTCTTGACCGCCGGGAACGATCCCTTTTCTGCGGCCGGTGCCGACTTTGATCTCGACGGCAACGTAGACATCATCGTGCCCAACGCCTTCGGAGTGGACGGTACCAATGGGGATTTCGGTGTCTACTTGGGCGACGGACTGGGAAATTTTGCGGCTCCCCAATTCTTCACCGCCGGTACCGATGGCGCGGCTCAGCCCAATCACCCCCGCTCCATCGCGGTGGGCGATTTCAACGGGGACAATCTCCCCGATGTGGTCATGGCCAGCGACCTGGTGGATCAAGCCGTCGTCGTTTTGAATACTTCCAATTAATGTCTCTGACATTATTCCTTATCGGCCGCCTGAAGGTCTTCCAACCATTTCCGCATGCTATCGGAAATTTTGGGATCCCTCAGGTGGCCGTTTTCTTCTAATTGGCAGACCTCCCGCGCGTACTGTTTGAAGTGATTCGCTAAGCGCGCCAGCGTATCCCCCGGCTTCACGGGTTAAACCACAAAAATACAGGCGGGATCGTCGGGCAGATAGACGTTGTCTCCGGTATAAAGTATGGAGCAATCGGCTCGCCGTGGGCGGCTGGTGCCCGGTGTCACCTGATCCGATGGGGTCTGTGGTGTTGCGGTCGGCGAGATACTGGAAGTGCTCGTCGGGGAAATACTCGAGAGACTCGAGGTATGGGTCGGCTGTAGATTGTCTTGATTCTGATTGGGCTGAGCCGCAGGGGTCTGCGACGGTGCCTGGGTCGGTGGGGTCATGGGAATCTCCTTAAGGTCTAATAACCTCGAAGCTTCCCAGCACTTATTTCGGAGCGGACCGTGAAAAGTTGTGATTCTCTAAAAGATCCACTGGAGCCATCACCAAAAATTTCTTCGGTTGCCTCGGCGGTGTCGACCCATTAAATAGGACATCCCCACGATCATTTTTACCGGAGCACATGTCATGAAACGATTATTAGCCATTTCCCCCATCCTCTTAGGCCTCTTGCTTTCAAACCTTTCGGCCGTCCAGGCCCTTGATCCCAAAGATCAAAGCATCGAGACCCTTCCCGTCACCAAAAATATTTATATGCTGAAAGGGCAGGGCGGGAATATCGGCGTTTCGGTGGGTCCCGACGGAGTATTTTTAATCGACGATCAATTTCACCCCTTGAACCCGCAAATCTTAGCGGCGGTGAAAAAATTAAGCCCCGAAGCGGTTCGCTTTGTGGTCAATACCCATTGGCATTTTGACCATACCGGGGGCAATGAGGCCTTGGGCAAGAGCGGAGCGGTCATCGTGGCCCATGAAAATGTGCGCAAGCGCATGAGTACCCAACAATTCAG
Source organism: Deltaproteobacteria bacterium (assembly GCA_021772695.1). Taxonomy (GTDB): domain Bacteria; phylum UBA10199; class UBA10199; order DSSB01; family DSSB01; genus JAJFLL01. Next base: position 916 of record JAJFLL010000369.1, on the reverse strand, counting down.
CGCCTTTATGAAAAAGACCTTTCCACCCAGTCCCGCTGCGGCCTTGCCCTTGGTGACCTTTACCGAGAACATCCAGTTTCATGTGAATGGCGATACGGCACGGGTCCATCACATCCAACCCGCCCATACCGACGGTGATGCCATCATTTTCTTTGAGTCGGCCAAGGCGGCCCACTTGGGTGATCTATATTTTGCCGGCATGTATCCCTACATCGATACGGGCAGCGGCGGCAGTATCGGCGGCATGATCGCCGGCGTCGATTGGGTGCTGAAGCATCTTCCAGCCGATACCAAAATCATTCCAGGTCATGGTCCTCTTTCCGATATGAAGGAACTCAAGGCCTATCGCGATCTCCTGGTGCAGGTGCGCGACACCGTGGCCGCCTTGAAAAAACAGGGCAAGAGTTTGGCTGAGGTGCAAGCAGCGAAACCCACCGCAGCCTTCGATGCCACTTGGGGCCATGGTTTCTTAAAGGCCGATTCCTTCGTGGGTCTGGTTTATCAAAGCCTATAATTTTTTGGGTAGGGTTACCTGCACCGTTTGGGTTGGCAGACGAAAGACTTGATAGTTCTCGCCGGCTTTGATTCCCGCCTTGGACTTGGCGAAGGCTAAGAGATATTTCAGGGTCTTGGCCTCACCGGGCAAGACCACGCCGATTTTATTTCCACTCTTGAGCAGGACCCCGTCGCGGGCGGGATTCAGGCCACCCACGTGCTGCACCCGTTGGGGCTTGCCAACCGAGGAAAGATAGACCTCCATGCCCGGCAATTGAGACGCGGCCACAGGCGGGTGTCGGGGGTCTTGAAACAGCGCTTTGGGAAAGACCAATTGAATTTCTTCCAATAAATTTTTTCCCTGCGGCAGCAAAGTCCCCATACATCCGTAGACCCGGCCGGCCTTTTTTAAGGTGATGAA
>JAJFLL010000368.1 GCA_021772695.1 Deltaproteobacteria bacterium | reverse complement strand
TCCGATGAAGGCCGCCAACTCAGCAACAAATCACCACCCACTAAGTTAGTCTTATTGCCTTGACCCGTATTGTTAAAACCCAAGGCACCGGAGGCACCCACCAACAAGGTTAAATCCTGGGCTACCTCGCCGGAACCACTCAGGCGAGCCGTATAGGCAAAATCGCCCTTGCGATCCCCGTCAAAATTATCTTCATTGCTGCCTTGGGTGAAGTTGGTCTGCAATAAAAGATAGAAGGGGGTGGGAAATAAATAACTGAGTTCCACTCCTAATTCGTTGAAACCTTCGGGACCCAGTAAAGCCTCGTTGGCCAACATATTATTGACAAAGGGCCAGTTCTCTAAATGTTTGGGATTTTGTCTACCAAAGGGTAGCAGATATTTCCCCGCCTTGACCTGTAGACCCTTGGGTAAGGACAAGGTGGTGATATAGGCTTCCTCCAATTCCACACCTTCCTCAAAAAACGACAAAAAGACATCGGCCCGAATATACGGATCGATGACCGACTGCAGGGCCAGTTCAATCTCTTGCAGATTGAATCCGGTGCGGGAAGGATTAGGACCATTGGGGCCGGGATCCTCGGTGAAATAGGCTCCGGCAAAGACGCCATTCAAACTGATATTGGGAATAAAGCGGGTGGCCGACCCGCGATCGACGGGCACCTTCCAGAAACCCAGTTGCCGGTAATCTTGGTCTTCCGCATTGGACGGTGGATTTTCCTCGGCAATGGTGGTGGGCGTCTGCGGCACCACTTTGGTGTCCTCGATGGCACGAGGCGGTTCCTTGACTGCTGTTTTTTTAATGCCGCCGGACTCTTCTAAGCGATTGATTTTTTGATTTTGGATTTCGACGATTTTTTCTAATTTTTTTACAGTGGTCTTGAGCTCCTGAATTTCCTGAATGAGGGAAGGACTGATCTGATCTTGGGCCTCGACTATACTCAAAGTCGATCCCAATATCAGGAAAATCGGCAGAAGCCTGCACAAGTTTGTGAGGCGTATCATGATATTTTTCCTTAAACGATAAAATATAGGGGAAAACGAAAATAGGGATCAGGAGAGTTCTGGAGGACCGCGAATATTAAACTGCTGCAGTTCAAAGGGAACTACAGAAAGATTTTGCTTTGATGCCAAAACCAAAACAAAAGGGCTTGAAAAGGCAGCCGCTTGGGATTGGGGCAGATCGACCTGATTGAAATTCTGCGACACCTGGCAATAATCACAGGTTGTCTGCATTACAGAGTGGCCAGGGGTTTCATGACGGTGACCCACGTGACCGACCAGTCCTAAAAGAAAAAACCCTAAAATTATCAATGAGCCCAAGGGGCGCAGGATGGTTCGGAAAAAGGTCATGGCAATTCTTTAGAGGAGGCCCCCATGTATTGTCAAGATTCAAGAATGCCGCGGGCAAAGCATTTTTAATTTATTTACTTTCAGCTGCCAACTTTCGCAGCAGTTCGTAGGTAAAAATACCCGTATCATGGCCATCACTAAAAACCAGCTGTAGGGCGTACCAACCCATGGCCTGAGCTGATTTAACCGATACCGGACCGGGGGGCCGCCCCTGAGGCGGAGGATGGCCGGGTGTTTCCTTACACAGGGCGCAAGGGCAATGATCGCGCAATAATTCTCCGGAATAGGAACTTATCGCTCCATCTTGCCAAGTAATGCGAATGCCGCTTCCAATGCGGTCGATGGACTTGGGTTGGAGACTTAGGTCGGCCATGGGGGTGGCCTTACTCCGGTTGCCTGGCCTTGTCAAAGCAAGCCGAGTCCTTTAAAGGGGGCCTATGAAGAGGTTTAATTTATCTTTAATGTTCGTTTTCATGCTGTGGTGGATTTCCTCCTGCAGTTTGAAACAAGCGGTCTTACTACCCCTGTCAGATGAGGCGAAGGCACCTATTCGAGACCGATATGTATTCCTCATCAATATGGATGGCTCCAGGCCTAGTGAAGTACAGAAATGGGCTGCCGACGGTACCCTGCCCCATATCCAAGAATTATTTTTCCACAACGGTGCCGTTTTTGAAAATGCCATCAATGTTTTTCCCACCGTTTCGATCCCCAACCATCAAGCCTTTATCTCAGGCCTGTTTCCCGGACATCACGGTGTTCCAGCCTTGGACTGGTTCAGCCGCCCCTTGGAGCGATACATCGATTATCTGAAGCCCAAGGATATGTACTACACCCCGGTGTTGATGTTTAATTTTCTTCAGGTATTACAAAAACAAATCATCACCGATGCCCCTCAGACCCTTTTCGATCAATTAATGGGGCACCCCACTTTAGCAGTGATGGAATCCAGTGGGTATGGAGCCTCTCAGCAACTTCCTAAAAGTGCTCCCGCCTTGGCGGCTTTGGACTTTCAATTTCGACAGCAGTATCAAACCGTCGATTTCCTAGCCATGGATCAAGTCCTGAAACACTTGAAGAAATCTCCCCAAGGCCAATTGCCCCGTTTTTCATTTATCAATTTATATGGCATGGACAATATGTCCCATTTTGAAGGCCCCGATTCGGAAAGTTGCAAGGATCTATACATTCATTACGATCGTTTTTTAGGAGAGTTGGTGGCTGTCTTAAAAAAAAGGGGGATTTTGGAAAAATCCACATTGGTTTTGGTGAGTGACCATGGCCAGCACTACTTAAATGAAATCGTAAGCCTGCCGGAAATCCTCACTCGAGTGGGCCTCAGTGTAAATACCGTGGCTCCTGTAAAAGGCCAGGTGGTTTGGGGCGATCATGGTACGGGTACTTCCAATTTATACCTAAAGGTGGGCAACGATTGGTCCCAGCGCCCTAGCTATGAACAAATCCGAGATTTTCCGGTCGTCCCAGGAAAATCCGTCGATTTAGTACAAAGCCTTCTAGAGCAAATGGAAATCGAAATGGTCATCCTGCCGGAAGGCCCGCTGACGACCCAC
>JAJFLL010000367.1 GCA_021772695.1 Deltaproteobacteria bacterium | reverse complement strand
ATATGGCATTGCGCAGTCGGGTATGGGTTTGGCTTTGGCCACTGCCCTCGGGAAGGACTTCGCCTACCCATTCCACCCGCTGGACGCTAGAAAGTAGCTTACTTTTTTCGGCGATCTGTCGAGCCTCTTCGGGACCGGAGGCCAGGAAGATACCCGCACGGGGAGACAGGGAGGTTTCAATAAGTTTTTTTTCATATTCTACTGCCTCGGTACCTTTTGCCTGTAAATTAAGTAGATTACTGTCAAAGGGAATACCGTGCCTCGGGGAAAAAAATAAATAGGCCCCCCAAAGGGTCAAGGCCAGGACAAAGGCAATCAGGTAGGGAGCTCGACGGGTGATGAGGTTTTTACAAAAACCGATCCACCATTGATGAAAATTGGCACCGAAGATGGAACTCTTGCTTCGCTTTAGGTTTCCCCGAGGGCCATTGCGGTCATAGATACAAAGGAAGGCTGGCAGTACCATCTGCATTCCTAAGGAACTGAGCAAGATACCTGTACCGGCGATCCATCCTAGTTCGGCAAAGCCCTTTAAGGGGACCAACATGGTGGCAAAAAAGGCCGCGGCAGTGGTGATGGTGGATGTGGTGATATTGCCAAAGATATGGGTAATCGTATTTTGTATGGCCGTACTGACATCATGGCCTTTTAATAATTCCTCTTCATAGCGAGAAACCACATGCACGCCGTAATAGGTTCCTTGGCCCACGAGGATGACCACGAAAGCGAGGGAAAATAAATTCAAATGTCCCACGGTTACTGTTGTCAAACCGAAGGCCCAGGTCAGGGACAGGGCCAAGGTCAATAGACCTAAAAAAGGCCTCCCAAAAGATTTAAAGGCCAAAATGAAAATCACCCCGGTAGAAAAGAAGGCGAAGATTGACGCCAAGGTCATATCTTTTTCACTGATTTCAAATTGATCATTATTGAGGGCCGGACCGCCGGTTACGCCGATTTTAACATCGGGAAAGGTTTCGTAGATGGCCGGGATCTGGGCCCGAACATATTCCACCAGTTGTTTGGCTAATTTGTAATCTTGCTTTGGGTCGACGGGCCTGACCAACATGATGTGCATCTTGCCGTCTTCGGTGCGTAGGTATCCCAGATCATCGACCGTGGCTCTCTCGGAGGGATCCCCTTGCAGACGGGTCGTCATGGCCTCGGCCTTCAGGTCTTGGCCGTTTAGAAAATCTCGCAGCAAAAATAAGGGGGTTAATCCTTTGTTGAATTCGGCGGCTACGTCTCCCTGGGGAAGTTTTCCCGATTTCATACCTGATTCGATGGAGCGATTGATAAAACTTATATAGTCATTAAAGTCCGTGGCTTCGAAGAACATGCGCACACCACCATCGGGACGGCGGACTTCCTTGAGTAGTTCAAGGGCATCCGATTCTTTCATGAATTGGAAGGCGTGCTCCTTAAAAAGTTGCAAATCGATTTTATAAAGGAGGTCATTGATGTAATGGTGGGGGTCTTTATTTAACCTGGCCGCGAGGGATTCCATGGCTTCGCGGCGTGCGTTTTCGTCGTCACCTTCAAACACGATAACCAAGGTTTCGGCGGCGCCGAATTTATTGACATATTCCAAAAATCCTCTGGCGACCGGCTCCTGCTCCGAATAAAGGTCTAAGATACCCGTTTGGGTCTTGAGAAAGAGAAGCGAAATGCTTAGGGCGAGCGCAGAGACGATAAAGGCCCCGATGACAATGGCTTTGGCATGGGCCACCACCCAGGCGGCATAGTTTTTTAAGAAGCGTTCCCGCATGATGGCAGGGTGTAGGCTGGGTCAAGGGCTGCTGTCAAATGATCTAGAATATGAGTGAATTTTTATCAGATTATCACTTTGAATTTCCCCCTGAGTTGGTGGCCCAAACCCCTCTTTCGGAGCGAAGCGCTTCGCGCATGCTCGTGGTGGATCCCGTTGAAAAAAGTATGAGTCACCACTATTTTAAGGATTTGCTGGAATTTCTAAATCCCGGCGATCTCTTGGTGGGAAACGACACCCAGGTCAGACCGTGCCGCTTCTTTGCCCGCAAAGAAACGGGAGGGCAGGTGGAATTGCTTTTATTGCAAGAAAGGCCCCACGAGGAATGGGAGGTTTTATTATCGCCATCAAGGGGGTTGAAAGTGGGCACTCCGCTATTTTTGTTTCGCAGAGATACCGGTGAAGTGGCCCCCATCCAGATTACGATGAGCTCCGTGACTCCGGGTCCATTTAGAGTCCAGTTTAAGAACCCCGAAGAGGCTCAGTTGGCCTTCACTCGGTTTGGTGAAATGCCCTTGCCACCCTATATTTCTCGCCCCCAAAGTGATGCGGCAGATTCACTTCGCTACCAGACCGTGTTTGCAAAAAATCCCGGTGCTGCCGCGGCTCCAACAGCGGGACTTCATTTTACCGAAGCCATGAAAACCCGTCTGAAAGAGGCACAGGTGGCCTGGACCACGGTGACCTTGCACGTGGGGCTTGGCACCTTTCTTCCCATTCGCTCCGAGCGAATTGTAGATCATGTGATGCATCGAGAATGGTATCGAATCGAGGCGCAAACTTTAGCGGCCCTGCAACGGTGTCGGGAGCGGGGGGCTAAGGTGGTTGCGGTAGGCACCACTTCCCTGCGGGCCTTAGAGGCCTTTGCTGCAACTGGCCAATCGGAAGGCGTGACTGATCTTTTCATTCGTCCCGGCTACCGTCCTAAAATGGTTCAGGCCTTGCTCACTAACTTCCACCAACCTAAATCCACCTTATTGATTTTGGTGGCCGCTTTAGGCGGTCGTGAATTTATGTTGAAGACCTATCAGGCGGCCATGGAAAATAAATACCGTCTATTTAGTTACGGAGATTGCATGCTGCTCAGAAATTTTCGATGAGCATAATATTGCGCAATAATCCAGGCTTTCCTTGCAAGGTCCACTGGGTTAGGGTGGGCATTATGAATAGTCCTCGAGTTCCGAATTTTTGGAGATGCCTTCTACTATTGGTATTGGGTTTCCTAGCTTGCAAAAGTGATCCTGCTGGAAGTTTGAATCCCATTCAAGGCAGTGTCGTTGCAGAAACCAAAACAGGGCGGGTAGATTTTCCAGGTGATATGGACGGTGCTCGTCAATTATTGACCCAATTTTTAGATCCCGATTTAAATAAATCTGCATTGACGCAAAAGCTGCGTCCTACCCCACAGGATTTTAAAACGGTTTTTAAAAAGTCTGCAGTGAAGTCCGCCTATCAAGGCTATGAAACGCCCTGGAACGAGGGAAAGATCGTGGTGCGTGGCCGTCCGGGCCAAACGGAGTTGATGATTTGGTCCGCCACCACCGAGGAGTTACAACAAAATAAGGGCGATGCGGCCGCTTTTCCCGGGGGCTACCAAGCGGTATCCTCCCACTTTATTCCGGGTCTGAGGTTTTATCGTTTTAAATTCTTGGCACCGGGCGAGGCATTGGGCTTTGCCTGGGACGGCCTGATTTTCGTGAACGGGCATTGGGTGATATTTCCCAAACCCTGGCGGGTTTTACCGGTAAATCCGATAGACAAACGTCCCAATAGCAAAGATTGACATAAGGTCTGAAAATCCTTTAGAATGTCCCCGCTCTCCGACTTGGAAAAATTCAAAAAATCACTCCATAAAAAATGCATTGAGGAAAATATGAGAAAAACCTTTACCCTACTTTTTTCGATTTTTACCCTGGCCCTGGTCGGGACGGCCCAGGCCGCTACGATTACGGTCGATACCTTAACCGACCCTCCGGTACCTGACGCGACAGTTTGTTCTCTGCGTCAGGCCATCCAAGCTGCCAATACGGATTCGGCGGTCGGAGGTTGTCCCACCGGTAACGGTGCCGATATCATTGATTTGCCCGATTTGGGCGGGCCCTACGTCTTGACCGAAAATCCAGCCGGCTTACAAAATGACAACTTAACCGGTGACCTTGATATTTGTAGCGATATCACGATCAACGGTCAGGGTTTAGGAACCACGATCATTCGTACCACCTTCATCAACGGTATGGACCGGGTGATTCAAATCTTTGACCACGTGTTTACGCCCCAAAATCCCTTTGGCGAATGTACGGGAATTAATCCCGGTGGGATTGGTGGTGTCGGTGGTTGTGAACCTGCCCCTATCGTCGTGATCAATGGGGTCACCATCGAAAACGGGCATGCGATCGACACCTTCAATAGTGTTCTTGGTGGTGGCGGAATTCTTAACGCCGGTGAATTGACCGTCAATGATTCTTCCATCAGTGGCAATACTGCCGACAATAGCCAAGAGCCCGATGAAGATGTCTTTGGTGGCGGTTTGTTGAATTTGGGTCGGGCCACTTTGAATCGTTCGTTAGTGCAAAACAACTTGGCCGAGTCTGGCACCTTTGACAACGACTTATTTGCCATGGGTGGCGGTATCGCCTGTAATCCTGATGGAGATATTTGCCTCGGTACATCCCTGACCGTGGTCAATTCGCAAATTAACGAAAATATTGTCGACAACGGTACCGGCGGTGGCATCGGGGTCGGTGTCGCAGTAGATACCAACCTTTGCGATACCTTGGTGTTGATGAGTGCGGTTTATGACAACCAAGTCATGGGTTTTTTGGGGAATCCCTTAGGAAATCCCAACTTTGGTACCGGCGGTGGTATTACCCACATCGCGGGTGATGCTTCGACGAACCAATTGCGATTAGTAGATTCTACCGTGAGTGGTAACATTGCACCGAAGGAAGGTGGCGGTTACTTTGAGGTAAGTGGCCAGGATTCTGTTTCCGAATTGTTGAGTTCCACCATTGCCTTTAACGAAGGTGGTGCCAGCGGTGGTGGGGTGAAACGCAATCGAAACAGTGCGGCGACCGGTACCCTCAGTTTGTTAAATACCATTGTTTCCAATAACACCGCTACCTTGGGACCCGATTGCAATACGGATGATCTCGGCGAGCCTATTACGTCAGTGGGTTATAACCTAATCTTGGATCCCTCCGATTGTACCTTAAACGGTGCTCAAACCGGTGATATTACCGGCCAAGATCCACTGCTCGTTGCCCTGACCAATAACGGTGGTTTGACCCCAACCCATGCCTTGCCTGAAGGTTCTCCGGCCATTGATACGGCCCGTCCCGTGGCCGATGGCGGTTGCGTCGACGATATCAATGTTGGAGGGGTCTTAAACTTCGACCAACGGGATGATCCCTTTCAACGTACGGTTGCAGGAGTCATCGGCGGAGAACCCCGCTGTGATGTGGGTGCCTATGAGTTTGATCCCACCATTCCGCCACCACCACCTCCTCCGCCACCGCCTCCTCCTGGAGTCGGTGTCTTCGTTGAAGGCAGCGGAATCATTCCCTGTAGCCTGAACCGTGGACCCATGGCGCCTCATCTGCCCTTTGCCCTTTTAGGGTTGATGGGTTTTGGTCTGGGAGTCTTAGTGGTGAAACGCTTCGGCCACCGTTAAGCCTTGGATCAACTTATGTGAATTTATGGCCTTCAGGTACGATAACCTGAGGGCCTTTTTTTTTAGGTCATTTTTTCTAGAAGAGACAAGAGGTCGAGCATCATGGCTTCGTCGTAGTAGCAGTGGCCGGTACCTGTGATGCGCTTGCGAAAACATTCCAAGTCTAAGCCAAAGAGTCCGCCACCACTCACCCCTGCCTTCCAATGCAGCGAACCCTTGGTGCCAACGGCACTGAGGCTCCGGCGTCGGGGTAGGCCCGGGCGGCGTTCTTCGGTAAATCCCAGTTGCCCACCCGATGGAGTTTTAAGGTGCAGATGTAGGGAAAATCCGGGGGCGGTGGTGTCGAGACGGGCTGATTCCAGAACCAGGGGGCCGAAGAGATCGGCCACTTGCAAAAGTCGGGACAGGGCCAGCAAGGGCAGGGGGCCTTGCCGAGATACATCCGCCATGGATTCCTTCCACCCCCCCTGAAAGATATATTCGCCCTTGGTTAAGGGGCCCATGGCCTTGGCCTTAATTTTTAAGGCCTCGTGTTCGGCGCTAAGTAGACCAATGTGCTCCACATGCAACACCCGGTCACAGGCTTGGGCCAGGGCAAAGAGTTCCCGACCTTCAGCAGCCGAAAGGGCCAAGGGATAATCACAGAGCACATGCTTGCCCGCTTGCAGGGCCTGGCGAACGGCCTGGGCATGGGCCCCATTTTCTAGGGAGATGGCCCAGGCCTCGATGCTGGGGTCGACTAGAGCTTGTTCCAAACCCATGGTGGCCTCGTTCCCACGGCGGGAGATCTTGGCGGCCAAATCCCAATGGGGGGAACCTAGGATGGCTTGTTCCCGAGCGCGACCTGCAGCTCCCAGGCCTTGAATCGCGATGGAAAAGGGTTGAATTTCAGGTTCATTTTTCATGAAGGATTCCATGCACTAGATTACAGAAAGCACCCCAGTCCAGGAATACATATTGCCCTCAAGGCAAAATATGTCCATAATTCTGTAAGGTTTTTGTGAGGGGCCTGGATCTGCATCCACTGGGTTTGTGGCCTTTCTTATTGTTTTTAAAGAAGTTTTGGACAACCCCCCCCAGTAAGTCAATAAGGGCAACCTTATTGGCTTAGGCGAAACTAGGGGCCGCGTGGGTCGCTCTGCCTACCTAACGGAGCTATTCCGCGGCCCCATTTTTTTATCACCACGATTAGCCTCTATTCATTTTGCGGGACCTAGTGGGCCAAACGATCTTCCTTAGGTCTTGGAATAAAGATTAAAGGTCCCCACACCCACGGCCACATCCTGACCTTCGTCTCGAAAGACGTGAAACTCGATAACGGCATGAGATTTTCCCGCATGCTTGACTTTGGCTTCGCAAAAAATCGTTTCACCGATTTTGACCGGGGAGAGGTAGTTGATTTTGAATTCGATGGTCGAGGTAAACTGACCTTTTTTTAAAGTAGTAAAGACCGCGCCGCCCATGGACCAATCGACAAAGGAACTGATGACACCACCATGAGTGACACCCGAAGGGGATTGGTGCTTTTCTACTATAGTAAGCTTGGTTCGGACACGGCCGGAACTATGGTCGACTAATTCATAGCCCACCTGATCGCCCCAATGATCATGGAAGGGAAATAAATTTTTGAATAATTCTGGCATGGGAGACATGACCTTTGAATAGGGATTCGCATGTTGAAAAGTCAAGCAAAGAGCCCTGGGTGAATCTAAGGGGTGGCCTGCATTTGCGCGACCAAACTCTGTAGTTCTCGCTGCATCTGCGCATCCGGGAGATTTGCTCGCCGACCGTGACCGGGCAATACCCAAGAAAAAGAATATTCGAGAAGTTTTGCCATGGATTTTGTCTGTGCCTTCCAAGAATACCAGCTGACACTTCGCCCGGCCCCCAAATGA
>JAJFLL010000366.1 GCA_021772695.1 Deltaproteobacteria bacterium | reverse complement strand
AAGCTAGATTGCCGCCATGCCTGCTACGATACTCATCCCTGCTTTTAATGAAGCAACAACCATTTCCCAGGTCATTCAAGGCCTCAGGACCAAGAGGCCAGATGATGAGATATTAGTCATTGATGATGGGTCTTCGGACGGTACCGGTATTTTGGCCGATGAGGCGGGAGCCAGGGTAATCGTCCATGACCGCAATCAGGGTTACGGCGGTGCCTTAAAAACCGGGATTCGACATGCCCGCTACGAGAATTTGGTATTTTTTGACGGGGACGGCCAACACGACCCCAGTCAAATTGAGCCGCTATTAGAGAAACTTCAAAATTACGACATGGTAGTAGGTGCTAGACCCAAGGGAAAAGGAGATTTAGGCCGCCGCACCGGAAAATGGTTGCTGCAACGAGTGGCAAATTACCTGGTTGGCTTTTCGATTCCGGACTTAAACTCGGGGCTTCGAGCCCTTCGTAAAAACCGAATCAAACCCTTCATACACTTATTACCCGATGGTTTTTCATTAACTACCACTATTACCTTAGCTCTGTTGCGCAGCGGCTTTTTAGTGGCTTATATCCCGATTTCCTACATTCCCCGAACGGGAAATAGCACCGTGTCACCCAAAGACTTTTTTAAAACATTAATTTTAATAGGTCGCATGATCATCCTTTTTGCCCCATTAAAAATTTTTATGCCATTGACCGCCCTGCTCGCCCTGGCCACCCTACCCATTCTGATCCACGATCTTTTGCAAAAAAATATAGGTGATACTGTGGTATTACTTGGCAGCACTACCCTTATAATTTTTGTATTTGGTTTATTGGCCGATGCGATTTCTTTAGTTTCCCGGAAAGATTTCACAAATCTAACCGATGATTTTACGGAAAAAAACGAAAATTCATAGCAAGATGGGAATTCAATTACATTATATCGATTCTATTTCACCATATTTAGATGAAATTCTTTCCCCATTAATCAAGAAGCATTTCTCTTTTAAATTAAACGACACATTTCGAATTCTGACCCCAGATTCCGAAACGGCACGTGACCTAGAAGAACACCTTCTCGAAGAGGAATCCCTTGGCAAAGTGCTAATTGGAAGAAGTGTCATGTCATGGAGTAAGTTTTTTGATTTAGCACTTCAGGACCATTTGGAACGAAAGCCCATGGCTTCCTTTGAGCTAGAGGCCAAGGCCCTACATCTTGTCATAAAAAAACAAGGTTTTAAGTTTGGTCATCGTACCCTTTACCAAACTTTACAAGAATTAAAACGGCAAACCTACCTTGCCCAACAGTTTAATCCACTTGGCAATAACAAACCAGTTCACCCCTGGGCTGAGGCCTACCAGGATTGGGTGCGGGATAACTTTCTATGTTGGACCCCTGAACAAGCATGGGAAGAAATTTACCGCGTGGTAACTAATGGGAAATGTCGTTTTTTTTTCGGTGTATCCGAACTTTTTTTTATGGGTTTTCCCTACCCAACGGCTAGTCTTTTAAAATTTCTGAATGCTCTTAAATTTGGGTTTACAAAAATACATATTCATATATTTTTACCGGCCCCTGAAAGCTTTCATGGACCAGACCCCTTTTTCAATCAGGTATGGCAAATTTTGGAGGAACTCTCCGACGAAAGAATTCATCATAAAAAATTGTCAATGCCCGAGATGGATTTTCAATTACTACCAACACCACTTCATGAAGCCCAATTTACCTGGAACTTACTGCAATTAAATGATGAGGACTTTGGCTTTTTATTATCTACGAAATCAACCACTCAAAAATACATATATTCATGGGCAAACCTAGGAAATCTACAAAGTAACAACCCGAGTCTTGTTGCCTTAAAAATTTTAGATGCTTCAATGATGCTTGAAGTGAAGGACGCCCTGCCCTTTCAACAGTTTTTTACTAAAATATTTCCTCTTTTATTGAATCAAAGAAAGACTTTAGCAGAGCAAAAGCAAAACCTCGATTTAATATACCTAGAAGAATTTTATCAGCTGCTTCTGACTCAGGCCCAATTAGAAACCTATCATGAGGAATTATTAACCGTTGAAGAATGGGTCCATTTGCTTCGAGCGAAGATTGAGGAGCCAGTAACACCGACTTTGGGAAACAATCCATTTAAAGCCCAGCTGCGAGAATGGAAACGACCTGGCCTCAAGCGTGTAGGCAAGCTTCTCATAACCTCCCTAAATGAAAAGCCACCGGGGCGGTCCCACGGCATATTAGACCTACCTTCAACTTATAAATTTGATTTATTCGAAGAAAAAATTTTACTCCAGCGGGCCCTATTTCATTGCAAAGAAAAAGTTACCTTAACTTGGGTAGGACATGACATGTCAGGCAGGGTTTTGACCCCCGCTTCTGCATTGTCTAATTTTACTGAAAATTTAGACCTAGCTGAGACTCATCTAAATCAGTTTTGGGGGAATCAGACACACCCTTATTTCAATGATAATTTCAACAGAGAAAACCATCGCCTAAATCAAACTCTCAATCAAGATTCTGGAAATTTAGAATCCAATGATTTAAGTCGTGCCATTCAACAGAAGACACATGCCAGGGCGCTGAGCCCAAGTTATATCGATGATTATGCCCATTGCCCTTGGCGCTTCATGGCTCGATGGCACTTTCGTGTCGACACAACGCCAGAAGCGGATCTAGAAATCGATCCCCGCCTGAAGGGAAATTGGGCACATCTGCTATTAGAAAAACTATATCAAAA
>JAJFLL010000365.1 GCA_021772695.1 Deltaproteobacteria bacterium | reverse complement strand
GAAGGCCGACTTGTTTTGTTGCTGGCGATATTCAGACGGGTTTGGGCCCAGTTCTGGGAGTTAATTTTGGCAAATTCCATCAACCGTTCCGGCCATCGCATCAGGCGGGACCATCTGCTGGATTGCCATTGGAATTGAATCTCTGAAAGATTGCCTTCCGTAATTTGATCGGGCCCGATGGCGCCTAGTTCAGGATGTCTAATTTCCAATCGATTGGGATTTTGTTCCAACCATCGTCGAATTCCTGGGACCAGAATTTGGGGAACAATGTCTCCATCAGAAGTTCTTTGATATTTGGCCCGCTGCTTATGGCCTTTAAACCAATCGAATACGCGGTAGGCTTCATAAAAACCAAAATTATGCCGATACCGACGCTGCATAAGTTCCTCTGCACTAAAACCAGAACCCCAGATAAAGGATTCAATAGTTCGCCCCATCATTTCGGCTTCTACTTGCCGGTGCCGTTCGTGAAATTCTGTTTGAGAAATAGTTGAAGGCGCTGATTCAGTGCCGAGGAATCGATAAGTCTGATCGTAGGGCAATAAACTGGCCCGCATATCAAAATAGAAAACGCCGTCTCTCCAGAGCTGGGTATCTAAAATTCCCATTTTAAAGGGAATAGGACCAAGGGGAGTTTCAATGGCCTGGTTAAAATAAACCATTCCATTTCGAGCTCGCTCTAAGTTGGCCTGATAAGTGGATTCATCCCACCCCATCATGGGCTGGAGTCGCCGTAAGATCACCTCGGCTTCACCGATGACATTAAAGTCGGGCTTTTGATCGGGATCCCACTGCCGCAACGGACGATCGGGGTGGCGATAACCAGGAAAAGAGCCTAGTTGTTGCACCACCTGGGCTCCCCTACCCCCTTCGCGAAGCTGACCACCGATGAAATCTTGAATGATAGCCTCACGCACATCGCCTAATGTCGCAATGCGTCGAGAAAGTGGAGACCGGATGGGATTTCGCAAATCGCTGCGCAGCTCTAAGGTAGGTACGGCACGAAATGTATCCGTTAGAGTGCTAAGCTCCACTACGGTTTCCGGACTGGCAGTGCCGCCGGTATCACCAGTGGAAGGCATAGACCCGCCGGGACGTATCGGCGATGTCATGGAAGCCTTACCCCTTCTCGAAAAATAATGAAGAAGATTCCCCTCTGGGTGGACTCTTTTGATTCTATTAGGCTTTTTGTACTAAGAATATATCGTGGTTCGACAGACTCTGTTGCGCCTTTTTCAGCGGACTGCCATATTTTATTCGACGATCTTTGCCAAGCAATCCTTGTAAGCAAAAACATAATTTGATCCCATTCATGATGCACCAAGTCACAGATCCAGAGTAAAAAATCATAAAAAATAAATACACTTACAACTTCTTCTGGATTTTGCCGAAAAACTCTCTATAGCCACGTAAAGGGGCGTCGGAAACATTCATGTCCATCGAGGGAGTTTAATGGCATGACACCACCAGGTGGTTCAGGTGGAGATGGTAACGGTCATGGGGTCAGGGATTCCAACGTCCTACCGTTTCCGCAGCGTGGTTCATCCGCTGCACAAGACATTCATAGCTCACCCCCGCAAAGCGTGGGGGCCGATCGTCCCACTCCAAGCGAGCCCGTCATCTCCGACCCCATTGGAGAGCCCCCAGCATCTGGACCCCGCAGCAGCCTTCCTCCCGAGTCCACCAGCTTTCTCAATTTTCCCGATTTTTCTGTTTTATCCTCGTTGGTCCAAGGACAGGCTATTCCCACATCAGGTCCTTTTGCACGACTGCACACCGCATTGCGACTCCTAGCCAATCCAGGTTTGAATCAAAGCTTTGATGTCAACTTCTCGCGAGATGGTAATCACTATCGAATCCTTCAGGAAGCCCCAGGTAAAGAGATTAGTATATTGATGGCGCAAGATATTGCAGCCACTGCTACCGAAGCTGCTTCGCAACGGCCGGTTTATCTACTGAGATATTTTCCCGACGGCCAAGTTGGGTATACGGCAAGTTTTGACGAAGCCGGTAAGCCCCAAAATTTAGTGACCCAGCCCGTCGCGCAATTGCGACGTCGAGCCATGACCGAACATGTGCTAACTCTTGATTTTATTGAAAACCGATTGCGACATTTGAATCAAACCGCAGGCGCCTTTCGCCGCTTGGAACCTTTACTGCAGGGACTCAGGGGACGTTCCGATGTGAGCAGCCGATCCGTATGGTTCGACAACTACGCCGTTCTCGACGGCAAGGTCTACACCATTCGCACCCAGAACTTGGGCTTTCCGGGATTTAACAATTTCCCTTCACAAAACCAAATCATGGTTTTTGAGCAAGAGGGAGCGAGTTTAAAAGAGATCCTTCGATTGTCACTTACGGGTGAAATCAATTACGATCCAAAACTTAGTGTCAGGCAATTGGCAACACCGAGCCAATTGACATTGTTAGAGCGAATCATCGACCAAGTTCAAGAAGCCCAACAAAATCCCGAAGCTTACCAAGAAAAAATCAACAGCCAGCTTGAGCCCCTGAGACAAAGTTTCCCTGAACATTTTCAACCACCACGAATCGCCATTCGTCCGGCCCCACCTCCAAGAACAGCAACGGTCGGCACCTTGGGCGAGCCCATCCACACCATTACCCAAGGCCGGGATTTATTGCGCATGATCCGTCCTTGGGCCTTGAGGGCCCATAGCCATCGTTGGGAAAATCCCGAACGGCCCACGGAAGTACGTTCACTTCGGCCCCAAGGGCAAATTCGCATGGCTATGTTTAAGGAATTTCTTCGATGGACAGGAAATACCTTGTGGCATGGAGCCGTGGACGACCATCGAAACGTAAAGCCCGACCCGGGATCTCTAAAACTACATTTACTTCCCGACGGCAGTGCTGATCTAGAAATCTTCAGGAATTACGAACGCCGCATGCCCGATGGGCGTTTGATTCAAGAAAGTGGCATTTACAATATCATCCGCCGAACCTCCGACAAAACCACCATCGATTTGTCCAGAGTGATCAAGCAGATGTCAAAAACAAATCCGGATTTTGCCAACCTACCCCGGGAACAACAGGTTCGTCTGGCGGCTCGCCAGATTACCGACAGTCAAACGGTTCCCACTTCCTTTGAGTTGCAGCAGATTCCTGATTTATCCTTAGAATCCTTGCAGGTGCATAGTGATCCATTGCAGCGAATTCTTGATCAAGCACTTCGTGAAACCCCTGGATTGGATGTTGCGCAAGTAGCACGAGGTCCCCGCACCGCATTACAGGCCCTCGAAGCCATTCAACGATTACCGGGTATGGAGGGATTAAAAGCCCGCACCCAATCGGAAATTCGGGGCGATCTTTTAAGAGAAGTGGCGGCAGTGACCCCGGAAAATTATTTTCTTCTGGAGTATCCCGGAGGTTACCCCCGCACCCAAGTAGAAATCCTGGGTGAGGATGTCAGCGGAGGCAAACGGGTCGTCATTCGAATGACCCAGGGCAACAATCAGTCTACAGCGGTTTTTGACAACGGCCAATTCAATCCTTTTGAATCCACCCGCCACAATCAGGCCTTGATTCGCAGTGCACGTATGGGTCGAGCCAGACCCCATTGGTTATCCGTCGGCCTGCGCGGTGCAGCCCGAACCTATAATTATTTTCAAATCAACGGTCGTGCCTACTTTGTCGGTCAACTCGCTAGTCTGCCTTTGGTCATGGGTTTTGAGCACTATTATCTCAACGACCGGGAGCGAGAAATGTTTGGCCACCCTCTACCTGAAGCCAGCCTGGATTATGTGGCCCATGAATTATTTACCGCAGGAACCCTCTTTGCTGGTGCGGGAACAGGTGTCCTAGCTACCGACGGCATCGCAAATTTTGGAACAGGCATGTGGCGTACGGTTGCCGATTGGCGAAGACATGGTGAATTAACTTTTAGGCAGGCCTATCGTTTTAATTCCCCCCGAATTTTAAACCCGCCGCCATTATTGAGTCGTCCCATCCCTAGGCAAGCTTATTACCTAAGA
This sequence comes from Deltaproteobacteria bacterium, assembly GCA_021772695.1. GTDB lineage: Bacteria > UBA10199 > UBA10199 > DSSB01 > DSSB01 > JAJFLL01. The sequence continues at coordinate 3,939 of JAJFLL010000365.1, read as the reverse complement.
AATTTTCTACAACGAGGCATTCCTCTCATTACCGGCTTGATGGCAGTAGACATGTACCACCGTCACTCGCTCACCCCGGATTTTGGCCCCCAATTCCTTAGCAATGTGGCCGCGGTCGGCACGGTTTCTGCCGGCACTTCCCTATTTTGGGCGGGAATGTCTCATAGCTTGGAGAGACAATATGCGCGCCATGGTAGTGAGACCGCCTTTCGCGGACTTTCCGGCGCATTATTTCGTCGAAACTTTGTGCGGTTTTCACCCATGTCGGTAGGCGCCTCAAGGTTCTCCATTAATTTCCGAGCCACCTTATTAACCGTCGCCCTGGAAATGGCCGTCTTGAATATTTATGGCTCTTATCAACGTAAGCAACAATTCTTAGAACAAGAGGGGGATTTTCGTCGGGATCTCTCGTCCGCCCTCGACCGTCGCAACCGCATCATGACTCAACTGGAACATGGCGAGGCGATTCCTCCCCATGAGATATTGGCGAGCCAAGACGCGGTGGAAGGCGCCTATGAACGGTACCACCGGTTTTTAGAAATAATTGACCCAAGAGAATCGACCGTCACCAGCACAGAGATTCCCCTGACCAATGCCTATTCCGAAGCTCATAGCAGCTACCAACAAACCCGTCTCGCCTTGGGAGGAAGCGATGGCAGTCCCGCCCTGGCACAAGCACAGTACGACCTACAACGTCGGTTGGGCACACTGCGCGATCAAGAGGCTCAACTGGAACGCCGTGTCAGACAATTGCATTTACGTCATGGCATCCCCCACCCCGATGCAGGCCAAGAAGAAAGTTTAACCGAATTTTTGACTCGTACTGTAAGCGCTCATCAGGCTCAATTAAGCGCGGGCGAAGGGACCGGTACCGAGGAGGCGCATCCAGAACAAGGCACCATCCCATCGGGATCGCCAGTGACCCTAGATAGCACCGAAGGCCAGGCCATCATTGAACACTTAAATTGGAAAATGGGTGAAGACACCGCCTTCGCCATGGCTAGTCCTCAGGTTCAGGCTAGGTTTATTTTAGCAGAATTTTCTGGTTACCGCGTCAGTGATGCCGATGGACATACACGTCCATGGAATGAAGGAGAAGCCCTCGCCTTTCTAGCAGAAGTGGACCTGGAAAACCGGCGTCGACTCAATCGATTGGAAACTCCACTCACTTCAGCTGCAGGCAGCAACGCCGAGTCCGTCAATCCCGAATTGATAGAAATGGCTGCGGAAGAAGATCAAATTCATCAAGAAATTTTTGGCCGTGATCCACTACGTCTTCAGGTGGAACAAGGTTTGGCGAATAACATTTCAGACCTAGAACGTCAGATGGAATCCTATCATCGCAGGACCGACACCCGCATTGACCAAGCCATCGTACAGTTCATTCCCCCCGAACTCTTTGAACCTGGAAATGCCTCTACTGAAGAAACCGGCCCACTGGCCTGGGCCTCCTCACCTCCCACCAGCCAAGCTAGAAGTCTGCTGATTCGTTAATGAATTATAAATTGAACACCCTCTGCACCGCTGAAACCAATCCTGCTATAGTATGGGGATCGGCCATCGCCACTACATTGAGGCCATATTCCTCAGCTGTTTGACGGGTTACCGGACCAATGACCGTGGCGGGAATTTTTTGTATTTGATCATAGTCAGGGGTATTCTTAAACAGATTCACGAAATTTTTCACCGTCGCAGAGCTTGCAAAGGTAAGCAGATCCGGAATCGTTTCCAAAAAGATCTCATGTATAAACTCATGGGCATACTTTGGAGATACCGTTCGGTAAACGGTCACCGTATTTACTTTAGCCCCCACACCTCGCAATACATCTAAAATTTGTTCTCTACCCTCTTCGGCCCGAGGAAATAATATTGCTTTGCCAGCTAGAGATTCCTTGCCCATGGCTTGGGCCATTGCATCAGAAGTGTAATCTTTTGGAACCAAGTCTACTTTCAAGCCTCGAAGGTTTAAGGCGCTCTCCGTCATGGAACCAACGGCGGCCAAGCGACACGCAGCCAGGCTGCGAAGGTCAAACCCCAGAGTATTGAGACGATCAAAAAATGCCGTTACCCCATTGGTCGAACTGAACAAAATCCATTCGTATTGATTCAACTCACTACAGGCTTGATCCACGGCCGACCAATCCTGGGGAGCCGTGAACTCGATGGTGGGACACTCCAATACGTGGGCGCCTAAGGTTTCTAAAGGTTTTGTCAATTCACTGGCCTGCTCTCGGGATCTCGTAATAATGATTTTCTTTCCGAACAAGGGCCGTTGTTCAAACCACCTGAGTTTATCTCGCAGTCCGACCACTTTACCCACCACAATAATGGCCGGAGGTTTCATCTCGGCGGCCTCTGCCTTTTCAGAAAGGTCTGCCAAGGAACCCACCAGGGTGCGTTGAGTCGGATAGGTACCCCAAGAAATAATGGCTGCCGGGCATTGGGGGTCTTTTTGGCATTTTAGTAATTGTCCCACATTCTCACGAAGGTTTTTCATTCCCATTAAGATAATCAAGGTATCCATTCGACCCAAGGCTTCCCAGTCCAAATCACCGGGCTCATGATGTCCGGTTACCACGGCCAGGGTCGAGCCCCAATCTCGATGGGTCAAAGGAATCCCAGCGTAAGCGGGTACGGCCAAAGCGGAAGTCACTCCCGGAATGATTTCGAAAGAGATCCCCTGGTCCGATAAAAATTCTGCTTCTTCTCCGCCACGGCCAAAGAGAAAGGGGTCACCTCCCTTTAACCGCACCACCACAGAAAATTTTTGAGCGGCTTGGACCAACTTATCTTGAATCTGCCGTTGCGCCACCTGATCCCCGTAGCCCACCTTGCCCACATAATGGTGCTCAGCCTGTGGCGCCATGGCCAATAATTTTGGATGAACCAAGTGATCGTAGAAGACAACGTCGGCCACCTTCAAGCGATCCTGTGCCTTGACTGTGATTAATTCGGGGTCTCCCGGTCCCGCACCTACCAAATAGACTGTACCCAATTTTACCGACATGCCGATAGTATCTCCTGAGCACCTTGTTGATTCAACTCGCCTACCGCTTGCTGAACCAAAGCCTGCTCCTTTCCTTTATGGCATTGCCCCTCCCAGGTTAAATGACGATCGCCCGATGGTGTTGCTAAAAATATTTGAAGTTGAATCAATCCTTTTTGAACTTGGGCGAAGCAGGCCAAGGGCAATTGACAATGCCCGTCAAAGGCTTGAGCCACGGCGCGCTCCATATTGGCATAGTTACGGGTTTCCACATGATTTAAACAAACCATACTTTCTTGAAGGTCAAAGTCTTCCTTGCGTCCTTGAATGGCCAAAATACCTTGTCCAGGTGCAGGAATAATGGGACATCTTTTGGCCTTTCCTTGATCGAGACCTAAACGCTCCATTCCAGCCTGAGCCAAAAGGATGGCGTGAAAATCTCCGGCACGGAGTTTGTCTATTCGGGTATCAATATTGCCACGTAATAATTCAAATTGTAGATCAGGTCGCTGCAGTTTTAATTGAACTCGGCGGCGCAGGCTGGAGGTGCCGACCTTCGCTCCCTTGGGTAAATCCTTCAACTCCCATGCCTCTTGAGAAATCAACACATCCCACGGCGAGGCCCGCATTGGAATGCAAAGCAGATCGAGTTCTTCCGGCATGTGCCCGGGTAAATCCTTCATACTGTGCACCGCTAAATCAATCTCACCCTGGAGAAGCGCCGTTTCTATTTCTTTGACGAATAATCCTTTGCCGCCAACGGTGGACAAAAACCGATCTTGAATTTTGTCACCCGTAGTAATAATGACTTTTAATTCCCATTGAATATCTGGGGCACTCTGTTGCCATTGGGCTACCCAAGCCCGGGTTTGGGCCAGGGCCAAGGGAGACCCTCTGGTTCCCACCATAAATTTTCGATTCTTGGCCATGAATTAAGACCTAATGCCGTCTTG
>JAJFLL010000364.1 GCA_021772695.1 Deltaproteobacteria bacterium | reverse complement strand
AATTATATCGGCATCAACTTCGACGGCAATGCCGCCTTGGCCAATGACGGCGACGGCATCGCCAATACACTCGGTCAAGACAATACCTTCGGAGGTACCCAACCCGGAGAAGGGAACGTTATTTCTGGCAATACCCAGACGGGAATCCGCAATAATGGTCAGGGCTCCGAAGGTAATATCATGCAAGGCAATTTTATTGGTACCGATCCTACAGGGACCATGGCGATTCCCAACGGCGAAAGCGGAATCGTTCTTTCCAATGAAGCCATTGACAATGTCATCGGCGGTACCGATCCAGGGGCCAGAAATATTATTTCAGGAAATACCCAAAGCGGTATCGAGATTTTCCCCGATACCAGCAATGGCAATCAAGTGCTGGGGAATTTCATCGGCACCGACATCACGGGAACTCTTGCACTGGGTAACGGTGGCGATGGCGTTTTTATCGAGGAGTCACCCGATAATATTATTGGCGGCACTGACCCCAATGCGGGCAATCTGATTTCCGCCAATGCCGCAAATGGAATCAATATCGTCGATGGCTCCAGTAACAATATGATTCACGGTAATCGCATTGGCACTGAAGTGACCGGCTCGCTGGCCTTGCCCAATGGTGGCGAGGGTGTCGCCATCGAAGGTTCCGATAACAATCTCGTTGGCGGCAATGTTCCCGAAGCCGGCAACACTATCGCCTTTAATGACCAAAATGGCGTTCTCGTCAACATGGGGATTGGCAATTCCATCCTCGGCAATTCGATTTTTGAGAATACGGCCTTGGGCATCGATCTTATCCAAGGCGGCAATAACCTGCAGGCCGCCCCTAACCTCAGTATGGCCCAACTCTTTGGAATGAATTTGATGGTTCAAGGGTCTCTTACCAGCACAGCCAACACCCAATTTAACCTACAATTTTTTGCCAATAACACCCTCGACCCCTCTGGTTTTGGTGAGGGGGAAATTTTTCTAGGCGAAGCGATGGCAACTACCAATGGTTCCGGCCAGGTAGATTTCGATGTCACCGCGAATATCATCAATCCCAATGTGGACTTAAACGCTTTGGAGAACCAGCTGATCACCGCCACTGCCACTGCAGCCAATGGAGACACTTCAGAGTTTTCCAACGGTATTGCTGTGGTGGTTATAGCTTCGGTGCAATTTAGTATGGATACCTATTCGGTCAATGAAACTGCAGGAGAAGCCACCATTACGATCAACCGAAGTGGCAACCTAAACGAATCTGCCACCGTGGATTTCATGACCATGGACGGTACTGCCTTTTCAGGTTCCGATTATACGACCGTAAACCAAACCGTCAGCTTTGCCTCAGGCATTGATTCACAGACGGTGAACATCCCCATTCTAGAAAATCCAAATTCCAACCAAGACCGCAACGTCCTATTAACCTTGTCAAACCCGACACCCGGTACTCAGCTCGGAGCCCCAAACACTGCCATCTTAATCATTCTCGACAGTGGCAATATTCCTGGAGGCAACAATTCCTTTCAGGGTGGTGGTATCAGCTGTGGTTTGGGGAATATTCTTCCAGAGGGCTCCAGAATGGCCTTGGTTTCATTGTCACTGTTTTGGCTATGCGGGATTGTATTAAAGCGGATTACGGCCAAGGCGAAATAAAGTGCGCCAAATGCAAAAGATATTTCAAAGGTGATTGCTTAGTATGGACTGTGGCCCTGCTAAAGACATACCCTCGGTGAGCCACTTGCCTATGAACTCTGTTTAATAAATTCGATCGCCGACAATTTCTCGGTATTGTTCAATCAACACCTTGGCCTCTGCGGTGAGTAAGCCGCCGCGAATTTCGATATTTAAACCCGCCATTTCGCCCCGTTGTTCCTGGGCAATTTTAACTTTGCTGAAGCCGGCCTGTAAGGCGTCGTCAAGGCTAGAGGCAAAGATGATTCTGGAGACTCGGGCCCATTGAGCCGCGCTGTAACACATGGCACAGGGCTCACAGGTAGAATATAGGGTGCAGCCCATCAGATTGACGTCTTTTAATTTTTTACAGGCCTCGCGGATGGCCAGCAGCTCGGCATGGGCCGTAATATCGTTTCGGGACCATACCTTATCGTGCTCGCAACTGAGAATGGAGTCTCCCCTCGTGATGCAGCAACCAAAGGGCGCCTGGCCTTCGCCGATGCCCTGACGGGCCTTCTTGATGGCCAGACCCATAAAATATTCTTCGGAAATTGCCATATACCGAACCTTTCAACCTCCGGAAAATGCCCCAATCAGGGCCCCTTGCCAAATAAAAAAAATTGAACCCCATTGGGCGCGGTATGGATGGATCCTATCCAAGCCCCAGAATGAAGGTCTCAATTTATTATATAATATTATTCGGTGGGATTCGTGCCCCAACGCCGTTCGATCAGATAGGCAAGCGTGGGTGAGAGCTCATTGAGTACCTTGAGCTCTGAGCGAGCTGTGGGAAGATCACCGGCACGAAACAGGGAATCGACCCGTTGGGCCATGGCCTGTAGTTTGAACGGATAAAAGGGGTAGGTCTTGATTAAATGGGCTAACTCTTGGGCTGCGCCGGTAAAATCGCCCACCGCGCGCATGCGCAAAGCATGTTGGTGCAGAAATTGGGCGACCGCCCTTTCGGCTTCCAAATTCAGGCGATGGATCTCGGATTCAGGCACCAGACCAGGAGTTTCGAGCTGGGTGTTGCCGCCATAACCAGCCATAGATACCAAATTGCCTGAACCGGGATAAGAAACGCCGGTGATGCCGGGGCGTGCCGGAACTCGCAAGCGAGGTTCATGTCTTCCGTTCACCAAAAAACGATCGGAAAAATCCGATTCCGAAGAGTTATAACTGGGACGATTAGCGACAAAAGAAGGTTCCGTCATGGCCACCTGGGGTGTCTTTGGTTGTTCCCAACGGCCCCACTGGGAAGTAATACCCAGAGTCAACAACACCGCAAAGGCACCGGCCATGGCGGGCCGCCAAAATCCGGTGGTAAAGCTTTGATACCAAGGTTTTCGTAAACCCAATTCGAGGAAAACTTTTTTGGTCAAATGTCGGGGAGCCTTGATGTGGGGCAATTGTTCGTGGAATACCTGACGAAGTTGTAGGTAGCTTTTTAGGTCTCCAGAAAGCTCGGAGTCCTTCTCAAGTTCACGGAGGAAGGCCGATTTTTCAACGGGCGACATCTCACCGTATAAATACCCGATGAGCTTTTCCCATTTATCATGTTCTTCCATTCAAGGGTCTCCTTTTAAGCAGGACTAAATTGATTTTCTTGTCCCAACCTAAACTTTTTTATCTTCTAAAAGTTCCCGGTACTTCGATTGTTTCAAAGTCCGCCTTAAACCATCGAGGGCATAGCGCATTCGGGATTTCACCGTATTGACTGACACTCCCGTCATCGAGGCAATCTCTTCAAATTTGAAGCCCTGCTTTTCTCGTAGTAAAAAAACTTCCCGTTGATCTTCATTGAGCCTCGCTAAGGCCTCACCCAACACCGCCTCGATTTGACGGGCCGAACTCAGCACGTCTTGAGGAATATTGTCGCTGGCGATACGATCGCCGAGACGGCTGTCTTCCCCATTGGTCGGCGTCTCTAAACTCATGGCTTCCCGAATTCTATTGCGCCTAAAGGTATCAACGCATTGGTTACGGGTGATGGTGTATAACCAGGTGGTAAATTTCCCGTTGGGTGCATAGCGGGCAGAGGCCTTATGAATTTTGATGAAGACTTCCTGAAAGACCTCTTCGGCGGTCTCGGGGTTGCCTAGGAAGCGGTAGATGAAGTTGTACACCCCGTGCCGATGCCGTCGCACCAACTCCTCATAGGCCTTCAGGTCTCCCTGTTGAAAGGCCAACATCAATTCTTCATCGCTCTGCCTAATCCCCATAAATATGGGGCTCAAAGTAATGTTGGAAGCCGTTGCCGTCAAGATAAGTGTGAAAACGGCTCCAAGCCTTTAAGGTTTTAAAAAAATTGAGGAATTCTTGATTTTCTCCCTAAGGGCCTAGGTGAAAAGCTTAAAGATGGGATTCGAACATAACTTCTTGTTATTATTTAATAATTTTAGACATTAATTCAGTTCATCCAAGGGAATGGATGGCTCGGGAAAATCGTTTGGCCAGACTCTCTACCGCGGTGAGCCCGTTTTTGACACCGTGGGTTTCTATTAGTTCCACCAAGGCCGAACCCACCACGACGCCGTCGGCTAGGGTCGCCACCTTTTTTGCCTGTGCAGGAGTCTTGACTCCAAAGCCCACACAAATGGGTAAGGTGCGTTGCCGCCGTAAAGTTTTTAGGGCCCGTTGGCTAGATAGATCGGCTGCGATCTTGGCTCCGGTGATACCTGTGAGGGACACATAGTAAATGAATCCAGCCCCTTGTTTGGCCACCAAGCCAATCCTCTCGTCATCACTGGTGGGTGCCAATAAATATATCAAGGATACGCCATGGGAGTGAGCCGAGCGGCGAATGGCCTCGCCCTCCTCCGGTGGCAGGTCGACGATCAAGGTACCGTCTATCCCGGCCGCGGCCGCATCCCGAAAATAGTCCTCAAAACCATAGGCCAGAATGGGATTGAGATATCCCATTAATAAAATCGGCAACTGACTGGATCGTCGAAATTTTTTTACCATTGCGATGATTTTTTTCAGAGAGGCCCCTGCCTTTAGGGCCCGCTCGCTGCTACGCTGGATGACGGGGCCATCGGCCATGGGATCGCTAAAGGGTACTCCGAGTTCAAGGATATCGACTCCGGCCGATTCCAGGCGATGCATGAGGCGTTCGGTGGTGGCCAAGTTGGGATCGCCGGCAGTAATAAAGCTAACGAAGGCTTTGCCACTTTGATGTTTCAAATCTTTAAATTTTGTCTCAATGCGATTCAAGAAAACCCCTGGTAAAACATTTCTACAAACTAACCCCGTGATAATCTGCTACGGTTCCCATGTCTTTATCGCCACGGCCGCTAAGATTGATCACGATGATGGAATTTTTTTTCAGTTTCTTGGCAGATTTTTTTAAAAATCCCAAGGCATGAGCACTTTCAAGGGCAGGAATTATGCCTTCGAGTCGCGTTAACCAATCAAACCCCGCCATGGCTTCCTTATCGGTGACGCTGACGAAATCAATTCGACCCGCCTGATGAAGGAAGGAAAGTTCCGGCCCCACTCCTGGATAATCGAGTCCTGCTGAAATGGAATGGGTAGGAATGATTTGCCCATCGGGATCTTGTAGCAAATAAGATTTTTGCCCATGTAGCACTCCGGGTTTGCCACCACCAATAGCCGCGGCATGCCTGCCACTACTTAAGCCATCGCCCCCGGCTTCTACCCCAATAATCTTGACTCGCTTATCTTGTAAAAATGGAAAAAATAGCCCTAAGGCATTGGATCCACCACCAACACAAGCCATCAGGTAATCGGGTAGGCGACCCGTTTGCTTCTGCACCTGTTTGCGAGCTTCCTTGCCAATAACCGACTGAAAATCTCGAACCATCAGTGGGTAGGGATGGGGCCCTGCCACGGTCCCGATGCAATAATAGGTGTCTTGCACTCGGGTAATCCAATCGCGCAAGGCCTCATTCATGGCGTCTTTTAAGGTGGCCGAGCCGCTGGAAACACCGGTGACCTTCGCGCCAAGAAGTTTCATGCGAAAAACGTTTAAGGACTGCCGGCGAATATCTTCATCGCCCATAAAGACCTCGCATTCGAGGCCAAACCTGGCACACATGGTGGCGGTGGCCACGCCGTGTTGTCCTGCACCAGTTTCGGCGATCACCCGTTTCTTTTTCATACGGAGGGCCATTAATATTTGTCCGAGGGTATTATTCACCTTATGGGCCCCCGTATGGCAGAGATCCTCACGCTTCAAATATACCCGGTGGCCAGTGGCCTCGCTCAATCGTGAAGCAAAATATAATGGAGTTGGGCGCCCGACATAATCCGCGGCATAACTTTGAAATTCCTTTCGAAAGGAAGCATCACCCTTGATTTTTTGATAGGCGGCCTCAAGTTCTTTGAGAGCTGGCATTAAGGTCTCTGCCACATAGCGTCCGCCGAATTCGCCAAAATGCCCTTTTTTATCGGGAAAGCGATAGGGTGATAAAGACCTGTGCTGAGATTTCTTCATGCTAGTACTTCACTCCCTTAGCGCGAATAATCAAGGTTTCCATTTTACGGCGATCTTTAATACCGGGACTTTGCTCCACCCCACTCGCAACATCGATGGCCCAAGGTTTGACGGTTTGCAGAGCTACCTCTACATTTTCTGGGTTTATTCCCCCCGCTAAAAAAATTTTTTTTTCGAAATTTTTTGCAGCTCGTACCAAATCCCATTGTGCGGTCATTCCGGTACCACCGTAAGCCGTGTCGGAATATGCGTCGAGCAGAATCCAATCACAATCATATTCGGGAATCTGATCTAGGTCCGACATATTTTTCAATCGAAAGGCCTTGAACCAAGGACGCCCCAAGCCATTTAAATCCTGAGGGGACTCATCACCATGAAATTGCAAAAAATCCAACCCCAACTCAATGGCTACATCTAATACATCGGTGATCACTGTATTGACGAAGACCCCCACCTTGGGAATGTTACCCGGAATCTCTTCAAATATTTTCATGGCAACTTCGGGTTGAATAAACCTGGGGGATTCGGGATAAAAATTAAAACCTAGATAATCTGCACCCAATTCGACCGCATCCAGGGCGTCATTGACCTCGGTTAAGCCACAGATTTTCACCTTTACCCCGGTCATGAATTTTTCCCCAGTAGTGCGGTAAGTGCCTCGCCGGGTTGAGGAGCCTTCATAAAAAGTTCTCCAACCAAAAAGGCCTGTGCTCCAACGGTCTGCAATTGAATCAGATCTTGAGTTTTGGCGATACCACTTTCACTGATTTTCATTACCTCCGGTGGCAATATTTTAAAGACCCGCTCCGAGGTACCAAGATCCACCTCAAAAGTTTTTAGATTTCTATTATTTACTCCAACCATGGGAGGCTGCCAGGAAAGGCATTTTTCAACCTCCTCAACGGAGTGAACTTCTGCAAGACAAGACAGGCCCAATTCTCGGGTCAAACCCCATAAATCTTCCATTTGATTGCGCCCTAACATGGCCGCAATCAACAATATGGCATCGGCCCCGGCTTCTCGAGCGGCATAGACTTGATAGGGGTCCCAGAAAAAATCCTTTCGCAAGAGGGGCAGATCCACTGCTTGGCGTACCTTCCGTAAATCATCGAGGTGACCTCCAAAAAAATGTTCGTCGGTCAAAATGGAAAGGGCAGCGGCCCCATTTTTTTGATAATCCGTAGCATGTTCAACGGGTGCAAATTTCTCTCGCAACAACCCTTTACTGGGTGAGCGCCTCTTGATTTCCGCAATGACCGAAAACTTTTCAGGGCAAGACTGTAGGCCTTTTACAAAATTTTGGGTATCCGACATATCGCCCACCCGTGCCTTGAGATCAGCCAAGGGAGCATTCCGTTGAAAATGGGCTAGTTCCTCGGTTTTATAGTCGAGAATTTTTTTTAAAATATCGGTCATGAAGCAAAAAATTCCATACTAGGTTTGAGGGGGCTGACCCAATTGGTCTAATAGGTCGGCAGCCTTACCTTCATTGATGGCTAACTTTGCCATGGAAACTCCTGAGCGCAAGTCAGAAACCTTTTCGGCCACCACCAAGGCGGCCGCCGCATTCAATATCACTCCTTGGACTAAGGGGCCATAGAAGGAATTGGCGAAAATACCCCTTAATAATTTGGCATTGTGGACCCCGTCCCCACCCCGCAAATATTTCAGTTCGATCCGTCGCATCATGACATCCTCGGGAACAAAACTCCATTCCTTGATTTCACCACCTTGCAGTTCAGTCACATG
>JAJFLL010000363.1 GCA_021772695.1 Deltaproteobacteria bacterium | reverse complement strand
GGTTGCACGGGGCAGGGGTATCCTGTTCCTAAATTTAAAAATTCGGGGGCACATTGAGTACCGAATCCAAGGCACTTTCGGGTACGCCTTTATCTATTTCTGATTTGTCCGGGTCCGCTTCGGGTCCTTTGGCAGAGGCACAAAAGTTAGTGGCGCAGAATCAATATTCTGACGCTATGAGTTTGCTTCGGCCATGGAGCTCTAAAAGCCTACTCGCCGACCAAGCTCTGAAAAAAATTGAGGCAACGGTCCAGCTTGAACATGGCCGACACCTGATCCCACTACTAAAAAATCTATCGGGAATATCTGCTCCATCAGGTCATGGTAGTACCCCGGCCCTTGCAAATCTTGAATCCCAGTTGGAACAAGATAAGCATGGTTTGGCCGAGGCCTTTCAAGGCTTGGCTACCCAGGACAAGTCCGATCTAGAGGCTGCATTCGGCGGCCCGACTCTGCGTGAATTCTTACACATCGCCACAGCAACCGAAGCAGAAGAATTTTGGGGTGACCTATATCTTTGGGGCCTCGAGAAAAAGAATACCTTTGATCCGAAAGGTGTGCTGCAAGCGCAGCTTGTCTTTTCTTTTATCGCCACTCAAGAAGTAGCGATTCCTCAAGACATCAGGGAAAAATCTCAACGGGAACTGAACGCCCTTACGGGCCACGGAGATTTCGGAACCTTCGCTGAAAATCTAACGGGAAATTTTTTACATCAGGCCACCGACTGGAAAATGATCGCGCCCATGGTCCTGGCCACACCGGTCTATCATGCCACCCGGGTGGGAGCATTGCGTTACCTGGCCGCAAGCTCCGCAGAAACCTGGGCCACCCGTGGCATCGGTGCCAATGCCCTGGCCTCAACGGTGGGCTTCCTCGGCGAAACAACTTTTTTTTCCTTGGGCGCTAGGGGATTGACCCATACCTTTGACGGTCCTCTGCCTTGGGATCCCAAGAGCGTGGGTCAAGATTGGCTCACAGCGGGCATGACTCTAGGTTTACTAAAATCCGTCGGTTTTATGGGCCGTCGTGGCATGATGTGGACTCGTGGTCTCGATGAAGTGTCGCCGCAATTATGGAGTAAGGTGGACCACCGCGCCATGTTTTGGGCGGGACAAGGTTCCGGCTATCTTGGCTTGGTGGGTGCCCATAAGATGGAAGAAATGATCGGCTTGCGCGAAGCCACACCGGGAAGCCATTTGTTATTAGATGCCCTCTCAACCCATGTGGCTTTAGGGGTGGGCGCCCATTTGGGTCGGGGCGTGCTTGGTCCTCGCTTTGCCGCTTATGAACACGGATTAAATCAGCAGGCAGATACCTTATATCGAGTCTCTAAATTTTCCAGGGCAAAGCGGGGCGGACTTTCACCTTACGAATATTTTAAGAAAACGGTCGCCGATAGTTTTACTCTGCCTGGAGGTGGATTTCCTCCCGGTCTACAACCCCTCGGCGCGGGTGCCTACGGTGCCATGATGTCGGTGCCCCATACCCCGAATAAAACTCATGGCAAGATACCCGGCCACATCGCAGCCATGATCGGCGAAGGTCCTTCAGGACCATCGAGTTCCGTTGGGGAAGTTCGATCCACTTCTAGTTTCCCGCCCAAACCCTTGACCGGAAAATACATCGTCATCGGTAATCGCGGAGAACCTGCAGTTCGGGCGGTCAAGACCGCCAAGGAACTGGGTGCCACTCCGGTGGTTTTTGTCTCGGAAGCCGATCGAAATGCTCTCCATGCCTCTGTCGACGGGGTATTGCCAATTTATCTGCCGGGAAATAGCTCTAATGAAACCTATAATAATATTGAGGCCAGAATTACTGGGCTGAAAAAATTGATGGGACAAAAGGGCATCCAAGCCGATCAAGTGGTGACCTGGGAAGGGTGGGGCTTTAAATCGGAAGACCATGAACTCTTTGCCCGCCATGAAGCCGAGGGTTTTTCCATTGCTGGTGCCCCAAGTCACAGCCATCAATTGATGGGTGACAAGGTCTCGGCCCGTCGGGTGGCTCAAGAAGCGGGGGCAACGGTGGTTCCCGGCAGCGAAGAAATCTCTTCCCTAGAAGCCGGTCAAGGTTTCGCCGATAGCATTGGGTTTCCGGTCATCATCAAGGGTAAAGATACCGGGGGCGGAAAAGGCATTCGGGTCGCCATGACACCCGAGGACTTCCCCGAGGCTTTTAATGCAGCCCGTCGCGAGGCCGCGAGTACATCGGGTAGTGATGCGGTCTTCATCGAGAAGTTTATTCCCAAAATGCGTCATATCGAAGTTCAGGTCATGGCCAATGGGGAAGGTGAGTTTGTGATCGCCGGCGTGCGTGAGTGTTCGTTACAAAGAAATAAACAAAAGGTCATTGAAGAAGATGTCTCAACCTTTCTCGACTCAGGAATCATAGATCAGGCCACCGGAATCGCCAATAAATTGATGAGCCACCCTGAATTGAAGACCTATAGGGGACCAGGGACCATCGAGATGATTTGGGATGTCAGTGACAACAAGCTGTACTTCATGGAAATGAATACTCGCTTGCAGGTGGAACATACGGTCACCGAAATGGTCACCGGGAAAAACCTGCTGAAGGCCCAATTGGAATTGGGTGCCGGCCTGCCGCTGTCTTTTAGCAAGGTGCAGCCCAAGGGTCATGCCATTGAGGTGCGTATTACCTCAGAAGATCCCTATGATAATTTTAGGCCCTCCACCGGAAAAATCCTTCACTATAAAGAACCCGAATCTCATAAGACCGACCGCATCATCGTTCGGGTCGACAGTGGCGTTGAGACCAACCGAGAAATCAGCGAACACTACGATTCCATGATCGCCAAACTCATTGTCTGGGGGAAGAGCCGCCCCGATGCCATTGAAGGGCTCCAAAAGGCCCTTGATGAATTTGAGATACTCGGAGTTAAAACCAACATTCCCTTTCTAAAGGCCTTGGTGGGTACCCCTGAATTTCAGGAAGCCCGGTGGGGTGATACTAGTTTCATCACGGACGTCTTTTTAAATTCCGATGCGGGAAAACCCGTTTATAAAGATCAGCAGGCGGCTATCATCACCGCCGCCGTACAAACCTACCTGCAACGCAAAAAGCCCTTGGTCAAAAGTAAGGATCATATCCTCAATGGCGAGGAGTTTAAGAGCCAGGTGGAATTGGAATTCAACGGCCAGAAATACGATACCGAGGTCTTTGAAACCGGCCCGGGACGCTTTATGGTGCGCGTGGGCGATAGTTCCGCAGAAGTGGGTGTGTTGCCCACCAATAAGTTTTTATACAATTTAGAAATTGACGGGGTGATTCGTCGCAGTCTGATCAAGGCGGCCAAGGGGTCCCGAGAAGTCCAAATCGAAAACGTCAGTTACCCTATCAAAGTTCATGGCGAGGGCGATCTGGGACCGGGAAATATCGTGGCCCAGATGCCGGGTAAGGTGGTGGCGGTCAAGGTCAAGCCGGGCGATAAAGTGGAAGCCGGGCAAGCCGTTGCCGTGATCGAAGCCATGAAAATGGAAAATAGCATTTTGGCCGATATCAGCGGGGTGGTGAAGTCCGTCGATATTCAAGAAAATGGCCAGGTCTCCGAAGGGCAAAAACTCTTAGTCATTGAAGGGAGCAGCGAAGCCGGAGCCTCGGAATCAGTCGCCCTACAAAAGCCGGTCAACTTTGATTTGGCACCCTCCTTACTTGGCAGGGTAGCCACCCGCGACAAAAAACCTACCTTCTTAGAACGTCGTCAGGTGATGGAATACGCCACCCGTTTTTTTGATGGCTATGGATCTCCCTCCGAAATTTTAGGGCAGGCCCTCAGCAAAATTAAACCCAAGGGGTTTATCGAGTCGAGCGGCGTGGATAGTCGGCTGAGTAGGGTTGCTGAGGTAGTAAAGGTTTCCTCGCCGCGATTGAATTTTCATGAAGATCTTCGCACTTGGATGCAAGGCCTGGTGGATCGATTTATTGCGGTCGAATCCGTCTTTTTACCGGCATATCAAAAGGAATTGGTGCATTTTTTACAATCCGGTGAAGTCGAGGCGGGACCATTCGCAGAAAATCTGAAACGTGCCATGCGTTTGTACGGCGTAGAAAGCACCGATCCGTCTCCGGAATTAAATGAAGCGATCTTTTTATTACATCAAAGCCATGAACAACGCCTGCAAAAAGCAAAGATACTTCAGGAAATGCTGCCATGGATTTCTGATCTTAAAATGGGCGAATTAGACGCCAGTCTAAAGGCCTTGCAATCTTTATATGTGAGTGACTTGCCTAAAAGTTTCTCTACGGATGTGGCGACTACCCGGCAATTACTGCAACAGAGTATACCCGGCGAAACACCCGGAATTTCTTTAGAGGCCGCCTTTGAAAGATTGCCTCGAAATCCTTTGATACAGCCTTCTAAGGCTTTGAGTGAATTTTACGCGCACGGCCATGAAGTTTTGCCTTTTTTGGTGAATATATCGCTAAAAGGTCGAGATTCCAGCCGACGCCAATTGGGTTTTAGCCTTCTGCAAAATTATCTTTATGGTACCCGCCATCGAGTCACCGATTCCCGTTGGGAAGGTCAGGGAATTTTGACCCAATTTGCCCCGCTTCCGGGAAGTGGAGAAAAACCCATTCAAGTAATGAGCTTACCCCTAGGCGGCGGGCAGCGGGTGAAAAATCTGGCAGGAAAGTTAGACCAAGGAATCGATAGCTTGCAGAGAGCCCGGGCCGTCGCGCTGCAGCCGATACCGACTTCTGAAATAGGATTGCGGGAATTGGCTCGATTTTTTCTACCGAAACGACTTGTTGAAGCGGTGGAGTCCCTGGCCATTCCTCCGGAAAAAGCTCCGGATTTTATCGCTCCCAACACCGGATTGGGCGCCATTGAGATTATCTTACCCCATGCCATAAACCCAGAGGCCTTACAGGCCATGGAAAAGGTGATTGCTCAAAAGATGCGCAATCAAAATATTGACCGAGTGACCTTGATTATACCCAAGGAAGAAGGCTTGCCCGATTTTCGCACCTATCGCCAGGACCCTCAGAGTGGGCAGTACGTTGAAAATACCCTGCTGAGAAATATTCATCCCGCTCAGGCCAAAGATATTCAATTAAATCGATGGACCCAATATTTCAATCTGACCCGAAAGGATTTCGGTCTTTTCGACCATGTGCATGCTTATAAGGCCACTGAGAAAAGCCCGGATAACCCCAAGGCTCGAGACCAAAGACATTTTGTGATCGGCGAACATCGTGGTGGCTTATCTTATGAAAGATTTGAAGGCGGCCAGGTCAAGAATCGGTTACTCAGCGATTTTAGAAACCTAAAGAATAATCCCGATTTTCCATTAGATGGCGAAAGTCGCATCACTTGGTCTTGGCTACCCTACGCCTTAAAAGAAGTGGGAGTACTCAGTGAAAATTTTGACCCCTTTTCCATTGGTGTTTTAAAGGCCAGTCCCAGTGAATTGATTCATCGCTTTGATCTTACCGAAGCCAAATTAGAGCGGGTGGCAAAATATTACGACGGTAAGGTCAAGTCCATCCCTGAAGTCGAAAAGGTGGCCCGTGAAACCTCTTTAGTGATGCAGCGATTGCAACAGGGTAACGGTAGCAAAGACTCCTTGCCCGCCAATGCAGACATCTACCTCCATCAGCCCGTTGAAATGACCGATGCCGAGATCAAGCTCATGGCTTTTCGCCTGACGCCTGGATTCATGGGGCAACGCATCGAAAAAACCACGGTGCATTTTAACCGCCGGGTCGGCAACTTGGTGAAACCGTTTATTGCCGAAGTGAAAATTCCTGGTCAGACTCGATTTGAAGTCATTATCAAGCCAGGTCTAGACAGTCCGCCTCCGCACAAGCCCCGTTCTGAATTGGATCGCAAAAGGGTGATTCAACAAGGCCGTGGCAAACAGTATGTGTTCGATCGAGTCAATCTCTTCGGCGATGTCCTGCAAGACTTTTATCCCATGGGAAATGTTCCCGCTGATGCCATCAAGGTTCAAGAAATGATCCTCGATCACCAAGGTAAATTGGTGACCACTGATCGACCCATTGGGAAAAATTCCATTGGCAAGGTGGCTTTTAAGGTTGGATTTAAAATTCCGAAGGGTCCCGACTCCAGTGAGTTGATTCATCGAGAATTCATGGTCATTGCCGATGACTATACGTTCATGGCCGGATCCCAGGGGACCAAAGAAGGTGAATTATACAAAGCGGTCAGCGACTACGCCATCGAACACGGCCTGCCCAAGCTCTATATGGCCGAGAGCAGTGGCGCGAGAATTGGCTTTGCCAAAGAGGTGAAACCCTTTGTCCATTTAGATGAAGGCAAGGGGTCTCTCTACGTCTTACCAGAAGATTTGGATAAAAACGTCGGCAAGAAGAAAAAATCCTTAGGAAGTTTGATCCAAGTTGGTGAATCCTATCAAGTTGTCGTATCCAAGGACGGACAAGAAATATCCGAAACAAGATTACCCCTTGTGGCCATCATCGGAGAAGGTGAGTACAACACCGAAAGCTTGAATGCCTCTGGGCTTAGTGGTGTATCCGAATCCAAGGCGCGGGGCGAGGCCCATATTCCCACGGCAACCATTACCTTCGGCACCACCATTGGGATTTCTACCTATTTGGCTCGTTTGTCGGAATTCGTCATCATGGTAAAGAGTTCTTTCTTAGGACTCACCGGGCGAAACGCCATCAATAATACCCTGGGCACCAAGTATGAAAACGAATTGGAAGTAGCCGGTCCCGACATCATGAGGCAGGCCGGGGTGGCCTATATAGTGGTCCCTGGCGAGCGAGACGCTCTCCATGCCTATCTCAAATGGCTCAGTTATCAGCCCGTAAAAAAGGGTGCACCCATACCCAGCCTAGACAACCATGATCCGGTTACACGCGACGTGGGTCCCGATATTCAAGCCTTAATCCCGGGTAAGGGGCAAAAATACGATTCGACCAAGCTCGACGAAATCATTTATGACAAGGGCAGTGTCTGGTACGTGCAAAACGACGGCGATCCCATGTATGGCCGTTATGTCAATACGGGTTTCGCCACCCTGGGAGGCATCCCCGTGGGCATACTTTCCATGGAAATGAATCCCAAAATGAAAACCGGTGAAAAACAGGTTTATCCGGGCGGACTAGATACGGAATCTTCCAATAAGGTGGCTCAACATATCCGCAATGTGAATGGTTTGGGATTGCCCCTCATCTTTGATTCCTCCATCACCGGATTCATGCCTCGGCACAGCGATCACCTTGAGGGTGTGGTTCCCGGCGGGGCCAGAATCTTAGATGCCTTGCGGGAATTCGATCAAGCGGCGGTCATGTGGGTTCCCCCCAATGGTTTTCTCTACGGCGGCGCTTGGGTGGTCATCGATAAAAATATCAATCCCAACGTGGTGATGGTTGCCGATAAAACTGCCCAAATGGGAATCTTGGGCTCACAAGCCGCCAATGAACTGCCCAT
>JAJFLL010000362.1 GCA_021772695.1 Deltaproteobacteria bacterium | reverse complement strand
CGCTTGGCATCGGACACTTCTTGTCCCATGGAAAACCACGTATCGGTATATACCACATCGGCACTTTTTACAGCTTCAATGGGATCGGAAATCAAGCGAACGTTCTCGTGACTAGAAATCTCACCTAATATTTGCCCAGATGGTTGGTGGCCTGCTGGGCAAGCGAGGTTTAAATCGAATCCGTAAATGATGGCAGCGTTGATCCAACTATTGGCCAAATTGTTTCCGTCACCCACATAGGCAATCTTTAAGGAGTTCAACGCCCCCTTGACTTCTTTTACGGTCAGTAAATCGGCAAGTAATTGCACCGGGTGAAAGAGGTCGGTCAATCCATTGATGACTGGAATAGTTGCCGCTGTTGCCATACGCTCTAAATTCACCTGAGAGAATGTGCGGTACATAATACCATTCACATATCGGGACATGACTCTTGCCGTATCTTCGATGGTCTCGCCTCGTCCCATTTGAGAATGGGCCGATTGAATATGCAGGGCATGCCCACCCAATTGCACCATAGCCACTTCAAAGGAAACGCGGGTGCGAGTGGAAGATTTTTCAAAAATCATGGCAAGGGTTTTTCCCCTCAGACATAAATCTTCTTTGCCCTTACGATGGCGTTTTTTGAGATCTGTCGCAAGTTCGAGAAAGTCGTTCAACTCTTCTTTTGAAAAATCTAATAGAGTCAGTAAATTTTTTTTGGGTTTTTTAGCCATCAGAGCACCCCCGCCAGTCGGGCCAGTCCTTCATCGATCTGTTCTTTGGTCAAGATAAGCGGTGGCACAAATCTTAAGGCATTTTCTTGAGGGCTATTTATAATCAGACCTTGAGCCATGGCGGCTGCAACGACTTCTCGTCCGGGTATACTAAGGGTGGCGCCCAACATCATTCCCTTCCCCCTTACCTCTCTTATGGTTTCATGGGTTTCCATGAGTTTTTTCAAACCACCCAGAAAATAATCACCCCGCTCACGAATCCCGTCCAAAAACCCCGGCGCCAGTAAAATCTCTAGGAATTTTTCGGCGACGGCACAAACCAAGGGGTTGCCACCGTAGGTGGTGGCATGAGTACCAGGAGTGAAGGCTGCAGCAATTTCTTCTCGGGCCAGACAGGCCCCTATGGGCAGCCCCGTACCCAAAGCCTTGGCCGAAGTAAGAACATCTGGTGTAACACCGTAGTGTTCATGGGCCCACAATCGCCCAGTGCGACCCAGACCTGATTGAATTTCGTCAAAGACCAATAACAATTGGTGGTCGTCGCACAGTTTTCTGAGGCCAGTGAAATATTCCTGCGAATGAAACAGGATGCCGCCTTCGCCAAGAACCGGCTCTACCATAATGGCACAAGTTTTCGGCCCCACCGCCGCCTTCATGGCCTCGAGGTCATGAAACGGAACCGTGCGAAAACCCTCCGGCAAGGGAGCAAAGCCCTTCTTCACCTTATCTTGGCCCGTAGCAGCGATCATGGCCAGGGTTCGGCCATGAAAACTCTTTTCTACGGTCAATACCTCATAGCGTTCCTTATTAGCTGAGGATTTGGCCCAGATTCGTGCCAACTTAACGGCCGCCTCATTGGCTTCAGCCCCACTATTACAAAAAAAGACTCGATCTGCGAAAGAATGTTCACAAAGCAATTGGGCCAACCGTGCCTGAGGTTCCGTATAAAAAAGGTTCGACGTATGGATGAGAGTCTTGGCCTGTTCGGCAAGGACCTGAACTATTTCAGGGTGGGCATGCCCCAAGGCATTGACGGCGATACCACCGAGCCAATCTAAATATTTTTTACCATTGGCATCCCAAAGGTAACAGCCTTCTCCTTTGACAAAGGCCACGGGAAACCGCCCGTAGGTTTGCATGATAAATTGATCAGTCAAGGCGATGATTTCTTGATTATTCATTTCCGTACCACCGTGCCCACGCCTTTGTCGGTGAATATTTCTAGCAATACGGCATGCTGAACCCGCCCGTCGATGATATGGGCTGATTGCACGCCGCCCTCTAAAGAATCGAGACAACACTGCACCTTGGGAATCATGCCCCCTTGAATCACATCCTTTTTGATCAACCCTTTTGCTTCCTCCAAACCCAATTCACTGATGAGTTTCCCGCTCGCATCTTTAACCCCTTCGATGTCGGTCAATAAAATGAGCTTTTCCGCCTTCAATGCCGAGGCCAATGCTCCGGCCACCAAATCAGCATTGATATTGAGGGCCTCCCCTGAGTCACTCACGCCTACCGGTGCCACCACAGGAATAAAATTGTCTTTTTCTAGCAATTCTAAAACTCCGGTGTTGATTTGAGTCACCTGCCCCACCCTGCCCCAATCGATGATTTCATTGGCATTGGTTCCTTTAGAAACTTTTTCGGTGGGAATCTTTTTGGCCTGCATCATATGACCGTCTTTACCGGAAAGCCCAATAGCTCGACCGCCATGTTGGTTGATCATGCTGACGATCTGTTTATTGACGTTGCCGACTAAAACCATCTCGACCACATCCATAGTGGTTTCATCGGTGATTCGAATGCCTTGATGGAATTTGGATTCGATCCCCATCTTTTCTAGAACCCGTCCGATTTGTGGGCCCCCGCCATGAACCACAATGGGAATCATGCCGATGTAACGCATCATAATGATGTCTTTGGCAAAACTTTCTTTGAGCTTTTCATCGACCATGGCGTTGCCGCCGTATTTGATAACAAAAACCTTGCCATAAAATTTACGGATATAGGGCAAGGCCTCCATCAGGGTCGAGGCCCGTTGCACCAAGTTTTGCATTTCGACTTTGGGAAAGGATTCCATAGGCATCTTCAAGGGGAGGAATGGGCTCCACCCGATTTCAAGTTAAAAACCGAGCTATTACCATAGCTTGCAAGGGAGAAAAAGCCAATTAAAGGATGTAACGGGAGAGATCCTGGTCTTTGACTATATGACTGAGCTTGTCTCTCACATATTTTCCATCAACGGTAAGAGCAAAACCGGCCTTGTCAGGCGCATCGAAGAGCATTTCATCTAAAACCGATTCCATGATGGTATGTAAGCGCCTGGCTCCAATGTTCTCAGTACCTTCATTGACCTTGGCGGCCATTTCAGCGATTTCCCTAAGCCCGTCTTCTGTATATCGCAGCTTGACCTGTTCGGTTTCTAACAGGGCCATGTACTGTTTGCTCAGGCTGTTGGCCGGCTCTTGCAAGATGCGCAAAAAATCTTCAGTGGTCAGGCTATCGAGTTCGACACGGATCGGAAAACGTCCTTGTAGTTCAGGTATCATGTCACTGGGTTTGGCCACATGGAAAGCTCCTGCCGCGATAAACAGAATGTGATCGGTGCGCACCATCCCGTACTTGGTATTGACGTTGGACCCCTCCACAATGGGAAGGATGTCCCGTTGCACACCTTCCCGGGAAATATCGGGACCCGCTCCGCCCTGCTTGCCGGCTATTTTATCGATTTCATCTAAAAAGATAATTCCATTGTCTTCAACCCGCTTGATGGCCGCTTTGGTTACTTGATCCATGTCGACCAATTTGGCCGCCTCTTCTTGGGCCAGGATTTCTAAGGCCTCAGGCACTTTAACTCGACGACGTTTCGGGCCGCCTTTCGGAAAAAAATTACTGAACATGTCTTTTAAATTCATGCCGAGCTCATCGAGATTCGGTCCTGAAACCACTTCGATCATGGGCATAATGCCTTGCGGCGTGGATTCTAATTCGATAACGCGATCATTTAATCGGCCCTCTTTCAACATTTGCCGCAATTTTTCCCGAGTCTTTAATTCTACCTCAGCCGGAGATTTGACATTTGCTTCACCCTCCGGCTTCGCTGTGGCGGGAACGGCTTCTTGGGATGCCTTCGGAAGCAAGAGATCGAGCACACGTTCTTCAGCCAAATCTTCAGCCTTGCCATGAACCTTGGCCTGCTCTTCTTCTTTGATCATGGTGATGGCCGTTTCGGTGAGCTCACGAATCATGGACTCCACGTCTTTTCCTACATAACCCACTTCAGTGAATTTGCTGGCCTCGACCTTTATAAAGGGGGCATTAGCCAATTTAGCCAGACGTCGGGCAATCTCGGTTTTACCCACACCGGTGGGTCCGATCATGATGATATTTTTGGGAGCGATCTCATCACGTAATTCTTCGGGTACATTCTGCCTACGCCATCGGTTTCGCAGCGCAATGGCCACGGCGCGCTTGGCTGCGTTTTGCCCGATGATATAACGGTCTAATTCAGAGACTATTTCTCGTGGAGTAAAGTTTGCAGAAACCATGTTAATCGATCTCTTCTAATATAATTTCTTTGTTGGTGTAAATGCAGAGGTCTCCGGCGATGGCCATGCCTTCGACGGCAATTTCCTTCGCAGAAAGCTTGGTGTTTTTCAGTAAGGCCCTAGCCGCAGACAAAGCATAGGGGCCCCCAGAACCAATAGAGGTCAAACCATCGTCAGGCTCAACCACATCGCCGTTACCGGTCAGAGTGAAGGTTTTTTCCTTATCTGCAACGATCAACATGGCCTCTAAGCGGCGTAACATGCGATCAGTACGCCACTCCTTGGCTAATTCCACCGCGGCCCGGGTTAAATTTCCTGAAAATTCCTCTAATTTCTCTTCAAACTTTTCAAATAGCGTAAAGGCATCGGCGGTGGACCCGGCGAATCCGGCCAGTACCTTTTCATTTTTCATTCTTCGCACCTTGCGGGCGTGGGCTTTGAGCACCGTATTGTTAAAAGAGACCTGCCCGTCACCGGCCATGGCGACTTTGCCGTCTCGCCTGACACATAGAATAGTGGTGGATTTAATTTTTTGTGATGTTTCCATAATATTTTTAAGCCTTCGGATGGGCCTTGTCATAAACCTCCAGTAACTTGTCAAGATCAATGTGGGTATACTTTTGCGTGGTCGATAAACTGGCATGACCCAATAATTCTTGTATACCTCTCAAATCGGCGCCGCCACTTAGTAAATGGGTGGCAAAGGTATGTCTGAGGGTATGTGGCGAAA
>JAJFLL010000361.1 GCA_021772695.1 Deltaproteobacteria bacterium | reverse complement strand
TAATTTGGGCAGTGATTTTCCCCCGGCATTGGTGATCCCAGACATTGCGGGAATGGACGATACGGCCTTTGTGATTTCCTTTAATCCAACAGCGGTCATCCCCATCGACTTGGCCACCGGTCAGGTCTCCAATAAATTTTCCATCTTCGATGCCAGCACCGTCACCGAGGCCGCCTTTCCGAATAATCTCTATATCACCGGACCGGACCGTGCCTACCTGCTCGGATGGACCCATGTGGTCGTATTTAACCCGACCACCGGTCAATTTTTAGGTGCCGTTGACGTCACCGAGGCCATCAACCTGACCGCCTCGCTACCCTATTCGGTGCCGGGAGATTGTGACGGCAATGGTGTAAAAAGTTCGGTAGGCCCGGGCCCCTTCAACCCATCCTTTCCCGCTGCCTTGGCCGTGGTGGGCAACCATCTCTTCGTCACCATGTCCAATGCCTGTTTTGATGCCGGCGGCGAATCCTTTTACATCCAAGGCATTTTATTAATCTACGATGTTCAGGCCAACGCACCCTATTTGACCAAGGCGTCCAAACCCTTCTTGGTACTCCCAGGCCACAACGTCACCGCCCTTACCGTATTCGCCAATCGACTCTTCGTCACTTCCACCGGAGACACCTCCCTGCAAGGCGGAGTCAATCTGCCGCAGAGCGATTCCTTTCTCAGCGAGGTCAACACCCAATCTCTAAGTGTGGTCAACGTGCTGAACCTAGGCAAGGTGGCCGCAAACTTCCAACCGCTGGCCATTGACGAAGCCCAGCAATTAGGTTTCGTGGGGTCGGCAGCCTTTAGCGAAATTTACCAAATTGACTTGGCCGCCATGAAAATTTTGCGGGGTGGCAACGATCCCATCCGCTTAACCAATGCCATCGATGACTTTATCTCCGATCAGGAAATCGCCTTTGGTGGTGAGGTCCTCTTTGCTTCAAGTTTCAACCAATCGAGTATCCGTGCGGTGGATCTGAACTCGAACGATTTAGGTTTTCTGCCACAAGCCTTGGATTTTGCCTTCCCCAATAACCCCGGTGTGACCGGAGCAGGCCCCATGGCTTTGCGACCGGGCCAACCAGGTGAAGATTTTACCGGACCGGATCTATGGGTCTTGACGAGCAATCCTGGGAGTCTTTCCAATGCGATCACCTACTAAGAGAAGGTTAAAACTGGTGGGCTTGCTGTCTTTCCTCACCGCCTTAGGCGCTTGTGGCAATGGCGGCAACTACACGCGTCCCAGCTATGCCATCACCGCGGGCACAGAAAATGATGAAGCCTTAAGTTTATGGCTTGAGGGTCAAGAGGTGCAAAACCCACTCACGCTCTACACCGGAGAATCCCTGCCATTGGAATTGCGCGGTGGAAATTCTGGTGGCCCGGTCGCTTGGTATACCTCGAATGTTTCCGTGGCCCAATTTCCAAGCCCTGGAATTTTACTCGGGGTCAACCCCGGGAACTTCACCGTGCGCGTTCATTTTTCCGGGCAAAGAATCGAAATGGCAGCGCAGGTATTGCCCGGTTCCCCGCCCGAAATAGAAAAACCCGAAGTTTCCCAGGATCCAAATACCCCAGAAAATCCTGAGGAAGCTCCAAGCCCAGATCCGGAAATTCCCGATCCCGTGCCCTCCGATCCCTTCATGGATGAGGTGGTGGAGTTTCTTCCCGGTCCCCATGCTGGATTTGGGGGCAGTGATTTTCCTAACATCGTTCTCGGGGGCCCCCAAGGCCAGGGCCTCAATCAGGGTGGATTCGACGTCCTATCCTTAGGTGCCGGAGGCAGCATTGTACTGAAATCCGACTCTCCGATTATGGATGGTCCCGGTCCTGATTTTATTGTCTTTGAGAATCCCTTTCAGATTGGGGGCAACCCCAATGCCGTTTTTGTCGAGTTAGGGGAAATCTCAGTGAGTCAGAATGGGGTAGAATTTTTTACCTATTCCTGCGATTTCGAAGATCGGGTTGGCGGATTCTCCGGCTGTGCAGGTCATACTCCTGTATTGGCCAACGTCCTGACCAATTCCATCGACCCCACCGATCCCGAAAGTGCAGGCGGCGACGCCTTTGATTTAGAGGATCTTGGCCTGCCTTGGGTTCGCTATGTGCGCATTCAAGATTTAAGTGACTCGGGCAGCGGTACCAATGCTGGCTTTGATTTAGATGCGGTAGCGATCGTGCATCCCTAGGTTTTTGAAATTGATTGTAGAAGAATGGAGGCTCTGATGAGCGATAACATGTGTATAGAAACCCCGGTCTACTTTACCCCGAATACCTTGAGCTGTGAGATGACTCCGGCTACCACAGCGCCCGAGGTGAGGCCCGCAGTCTTAAGCGCCGATCTCGCAGCTCGGGCTGCCCTTCCGGCATTGCCCTCAAGAACGGCGGTGCGCCTATCGGATTTTACCGACGTCATTGCCAGGCAGGCCTCCCGCGGATCCACACCCCTCGCTCGTCCCCTCACCCAGACCAACCCCTTAGCTTATAGTGCCTTCGCCATGTTACCGGTGGCGTGTAATAGCGATTCCGGTGCCCCGTTTCCCACAAACGATTCGGGAACTTCCGACGGTGGTTCCACAAATCCCGACGCAGGTGCAGGTGGTGACGGCGGTGTCTCCGATTCAGGAACCGGCGGTGACGGCGGCTCTGATACGGGAGTCGATGGTCCCCATCTTCCCGGTGTTCCCGTGACTCACGATACCCTTCCTTGCGGCGGTGAAGGATTTCTGCCCGATCTCGACGGCGACTACGGAGTTTGCACCAATTACACCTCGGGCACCCATCATCTTTTTACTTGGGATCCCACGACAGCCGGCGCCTTGAGCAGTTTAATATCTCTCAGTTATGCCCCCGACCAAGTTCTGCGCGCGGCGACAGGTGCGTATTTCATCACCAATTACGGCGACGCCTCTGCCATGCCTGCGGTGGCCCCAGGCCTGGCCATGGTGGATACGGCTATGGGTTTTCAAACCCAGTCGGCTTTCCCCAATCTGGTGTTACCGGATTCCACAGCCGCCTCAAACGGAAGCTTTGTCACCTCGGTGCTGCCCAGCCAACCCAAGGGTCTCGTGGAGGTAGGCGAGCGTATCTTTATCGCCACTTCCAACGGCGTGCCGAACCTCACTGATCCATTGCAGAGTTATTATTTACCGGGAACCGTGGTGATCTTTAACCAAACCTCCGGTTCATGGTATCACTACCTCAAGACCACCGACTACAACCCCACCAGTATCGGGTATGCCAATGATAGAATTTATGTGGTCAATTCGGGCGACATCAATGCCGCTCGCACGCCCGTGGCCAGCACACCCAGTTCCATCGATGTCATCGACCCCACAAGCTTTGAAATCGTCGAAAATATCCCCCTTGGAAATGTGGGCGCCGGTATTCATGGCGAAATCGCCTTTAGTGCCGACGGTAAAACCATGGTGTTACCCACCGGCGACAATAGCGGCCGCATTATCGTCGTCGATCTTGAGACCTCCACCCCCCGCGAGATTACGGTGACTACGGGATCTCAAGTCTTTTTGACCGGATTGAGCCTCGACCCCACCGGCCGTTATGTCTACGTGGGGAATTTCAACGATGGAAATCTCTATGTGGTCGATTTAACGACCGATACGGTGTTGGATTCCGCCAACCTCGACAGTGATACCACCGACTTCTCGGGTATCTCCGATGGCCTCTACGATAGCATGAGTGTCTTCATGGGTGTCGGACCCCAGATCATGCAGGTGCCTTTGGTTACCGAGTAGGGCATGGATTTGATCGGCCATCGCTTTCAAAAAATGAGGCAAGGATTGAAAATAATTCGACTCCTTTTTATTGTCCTTCTGTTTTCAAATTTATCTCTTGCTGCCTGTAGAGCACAAAACTCCGATCCAATCTTGCGCCCCAATGACTTGATCGAACATCCCGACCAATATCTAAATCGTCAGGTCCAAATTGAAATCGTGGAACCCTTATATGGTCCCGCGACACCGGCGGCCCTTGCAAAAACCCCCTATGGACAGGTCCGAGTCCTAATTCCTGATGGAGGAGGAACAAATCTCACCTTAGTCCCCAAGGCCTTTCAACTTAAGGATCCCAACCGCTATCGCCACAAATTTGACCGAGTGATCTCAAGTCCCGTTCGGGTCAAGGGTGAATTTCTCAAGGATGAGGAACTCACCAAGGGAACCCGACGCCAGGCCTATGTGTTACGAGTTGCTTCTTTGGAAAACGTCACTCCGGGAAAAGCCATTCCCATTCCTTCCCTCGCCGTAATCAAAGCCAATCCCCAACGCTACGACCGAAAACAGATTGTTTATGAAGGTGTTTACCAAACTGGTTTTGAAGTCATGGCGCTCGATAAAGAGATTTGGCTTTCCATGCAACCGAACGCGACAATCCTCGGCAAGAGCCAGGTAAAATCAAATCGCAAACAAGCCACTGCGAATCGGGTCAGGGTCACCGGAACGCTTTTCGCCAAACCAGGCGCCCGATACGGCCACCTCGGTGGCTACCCTTTTGAGATTTTAATCCATCAATTGGAATATTTGGGACCTGCTACTTCCGCTCCCTAAACGGATCTCCATGGGGATTGGACCCCAGCCACTATCGGTGCCGCTGGACACCATTTCGAGAGTCCTATTTGGGGTGGACCTACCCCAAAAAAATATGTCGCAAGCATTCTCCACCTCACCCGATAAACTAATGAGGGGGATCGGGTGTTTGATTGATAACTTACTGTAATCATTAATTTATTAATCAAATAAAATGCAACGTTGACAGTCAACCGGCAATGGATTATCCCCAATCCACTTACGCTTAAGTCCCTAACTTTGTACACGGCTTAGGCGGCGGGGGGTGGGGGCCACACGGTCGGTAACCGAAACTATGGCCTCGATATATATTTACAATTTAAAGGGAGGTAAATGCGTCGAGCTCAGCAATCCCAGAATTGCCGACGAAGACATCGCCCAACTGCGCACCTTGCTGCCGAACAACCTTGAAGGTTTGGCCTTTGAATCTCCCATCGACAAATTTGAAGAAGACACCCTTAGCGAGGTACGTGTGGAAGACAGCACCTCACGAGTGGCAGAATATTTAAAGGGTATCGGAAATAAGCTCGAACAATTGCAGCAAGTCTCCGGCGCCGTCGGATTTTACCACCTCGCCTACCGTGTCAGCGGTAATACCGACTATTTGATGTTAAAGGCCAGAAGCCTAGGCCAAATCGGGCAAGTGGAACATGCGGAACGACTGTTAAAAAGATTCAGCCAAGAACATCCCGATTCTCCCGAACCCCATTATCATTTCGGCAAACATGCCTTATCTCGGGCCGATTACCAAAGCGCCAAGGACCATTTTGCTACTGCGCTTTCTTTGATTCGACCCGCAAATATTGAACATAAAAAACTCCATGGCATGCTAGAAACCTACATTCGTTTTGTTTCTATTTATATCGATCGAGATCAAATCTTCTCTCGTGACCTTCCTCAAAGCCTATGTCTAAAAGAAATCGAACGACTGCAAAGCCGCACCCGGGCATTGGCCGAAGACATTCGCCAGCAACGGGTGAGCGAACTCGATGGCATGATTTTCTTTCTTGAGACCCAAGACAAAATTTTCGACAAATGGCTCGAAGAGATGGGGGCCGAGGCTTAAGTGGCACTCCGGATCCTCGCGCTGTATTCTCTGGTGTTGTGTCTTTGGGTGACGCCGGTGGCGGCCCAATCCAGACTTATCTCGCTAAAACCCAATATCACCGAAATCATTTATCAACTGGGAGCGGGCAAAGACCTCGTCGGTGTGACCCGTTATTGTGATTTTCCTGAAGCCGCGAAAAAACTGCCTCGCGTGGCCGACTACATCAAGGCCGATCCAGAAAAAATTCTTGTGTTAAAACCCGATTTGATCCTGGCAAGCCAAGAAAACGGCAGCCAAAAAGAAGTTATATTTTTAATGAATCGAGGCATTGCGGTAGAATTGTTTTCTTTTACCACCTTAAAGGAAACCTTAGCCTCCATTCATAAATTAGGCAGAGTATTGGGTAAAGAGGCCGAAGCCAAAACATTGGTTGAGGCCATGCAGCGGGAATTAGAGCAACTTGCTGATAAAAACCGTGGTGGTCCGAAAAAAAATGCCCTTTTTGTGGTTGGCTACGATCCATTGGTGGTCGTCGGTGGCGATAATTTCATCAATGACGTCATGCCTTATCTGGGATTAACCAATGTGGCAGCAGCCAGCAAAATCAAATACCCCACCTGGTCCACCGAACAGCTGATTCGCAGCGCCCCCGAAATGATTGTCGAACTACCCATGGGCAGTGAAAATACTACAGAGAAAATTAAAAGCCGGAATAAATGGTGGCAACGCTTTCCTTCCATTCCCGCCGTACGTCATCATAAAATCATTTCCTTTCCCGTGGAAGAAATTCGCGCCGTCCCCCAATTGCCTCAGGCGCTATTTCGACTGGTCGATAAAATGAATCAGACCGACACTTCGACCCGACCCTAGAACCTTTTGAGGAAAAAATTCGTAGTGGAATCCATGGGCAAAGCATTCAGGTTTTTCATTATTTTTTTCGCCTTGGTCTGTCTTTTAATGATGGGTTTGAATTCGGGATGGACCAAAACGCCGACCGCGCCGGTTGCTTCTGAAGAAGCCATGGCTCTTCCTCTGAAAAATCCAAGGTTGCTGATCGAGAAATCCCAGCGACGGCTAACCCTATTTTCTGGAAATAAAATCTTACGAGTCTATCCCATCGGCTTAGGCTTCGCGCCGAAGGGCACCAAAGAAAAACAAGGAGATGGGAAAACCCCTGAAGGACAATATTTCATCGTCGGCAAAAATCCGCAAAGTCGATTCTACCTTTCGCTGGCCATCAGTTATCCGGCCCTACCCGACGCCAAGCGTGGCCTGGCGGCCAAACTGATCGACCAGAAACAATATCAAAGTATTCGCCAGGCGGCGCGAAATAAGAAGACCCCCCCCTGGAATACCCCATTAGGAGGCGAAATTTTCATCCACGGTAACGGATCCAGCAGTGATTGGACCCTAGGCTGCGTGGCCCTCGACAACCCCGCCATGAAGGAACTCTACGAAGCCCTTCCCATAGGCACACCTGTTTTGATCGAACCATAGCAAGCCAGGCAAACTCGGTCCGGGGGACCGAGGCAAACTGGCGCGGTAGTTTTCGGGTATCCAAGACAGCGCTAAATGATCATCGAGCCTATGAATTCTGAACTCTTTGGTGAAGATCGCCAATTCCTCTTCGCCGGGCAAACTCGGTCCGGGGGACCGAGGCAAACTGGCGCGGTAGTTTTCATGACGGTAGTCTTCCTGGCGGTAGGATTCGTGGTCGTTTTTCCCAAAGCACTACTCCTTAGCAAATGATTGAAAGCCAAGGAGGAATTCACTAGGCTCGCCGAAGTGCAATCCAAGGTATTAAAACCCTCCCGCTTTCTCACCACCTTGTCGGTATTGGTCCTGATCCTATTGGCTTCGGTCGTTCTGGCCCTGACTTGGGGAGCAGGTAGCCTGGACTGGAACTTGGCCTGGAATCAGCCGGGCAGTCCTGACCATGACATTTTGTTTTATTCCCGTCTGCCTCGGGTCCTCTTAGGGGTGATCGTTGGTTTCGCCCTAAGTAGTGGAGGCGTGGCCTTTCAAAGTCTACTGCGAAACCCCTTGGCTGATCCTTATATTCTTGGAGTTTCCGGAGGCGCCGCACTGGGTAGCGTCATTGCCGTTGCCCTCGGCCTTCATTTCACTTGGGTCAGCACCTTTGCCTTTGTGGCATCCTTAGCCAGCCTACTGCTCATCTACTGGATCGCCCAAAC
>JAJFLL010000037.1 GCA_021772695.1 Deltaproteobacteria bacterium | reverse complement strand
TTCGCGAATGTTATTTAGGCGTCGTAAAGAAATCACTGCACACCCGTCTAATACTGGCAAGGACGACCCGACCCCCCAGTTGCACCCCGTGGAAATGGGATACACAGGAACATTGTTTCGTTGCGCAACGCTTAGCACTTCTGCAAGTTCTTGTGAATTTGCTGGTGACAACACCGCAGCGAG
Source organism: Deltaproteobacteria bacterium (assembly GCA_021772695.1). GTDB lineage: Bacteria > UBA10199 > UBA10199 > DSSB01 > DSSB01 > JAJFLL01. The sequence goes on along the minus strand of JAJFLL010000037.1, from coordinate 6,801 downwards.
CTTTCGTGGGCGAAACTCAGTTAAGTTCTTATTATGTTTTTGTAGGCCTTCATCACTGTAGTCAATATAGGGCGCTCCGACGATGGCTGACCACTGGGTGCGAGCTATTTCGAGGGTCACGCACCCTCCTCAGTGAATAAAATGCCAAATGCCTCGTGCACGGCGTCAATGTCCGCTTCAAGCTGTTCATTACTATCAGTCACAAGCAGTACGTTTAAAGGTAGATCTACAAGGCCTTCGGAAGGGCTGATAGAATCGCCGGGGTTAATAGTAAGTTTGTGGCTGTGGTACGAGGGCAATTTCTGAATTTCTTGTAGTCCCACTATTGATTTAACGGTGCCCTTTCGGTCGGCATCGCCATATACAGATGCCGCGCAGCCTTGTCGCTTAACATGAACGGCCATTGGCGCTTCAGATTGTGTGAAAGCCTGGATTGTGGCCACTCGTGGATCAAAATCTGAAACAACAGGCATTAGATCTGCCATTGAGGATCCTGCTAATCTTGCACCAAACTCAACCAAACATGGGCCCTCTGGAGAAAGAATCACCTCACCGTGGACAGGACCGCGCAGCAAGTCGAAGTGCTCACACACGTTCTCCATAAAGGCGCAGACTTCGGCAATCGCCGGGTCATCTTGAGACTGCAGAACAATATCGCGATAAGAGCGCCAGCATACGCCGTTATCTACTTTTCGATAGCTCCACACATCGGTGGCTTGAACACGATGACCGTCTCCGAATAAGTTCACGGCATATTCGGGACCGTCGATTAAAGTTTCAACGATAGCATACTTGGATTGATGACCAAAGATATCGCGGCTCGATAAAATAAATTTCAACTTTTCTCGCAGTTCTTCGGGAGTAGAACACAGGAATACATCCTGAGTACCTGCGGATTGGGGAGCCTTGATAACCAATGGACACGGGTACTCCGCAGAGAACATGGAGAGTTCCCTCTCGTTGGTCACCCCTGCAAAGAAAGGTTGTTGAATGCCTGCCGCATACGCGGTTTGCCTCATGAGGAGCTTGTCTCGATAAGAGGGGTGAAAATTCGGACTGTGACCCAGAAGGCCTGATGATTGGGCCATCTCGGCCGCAAAGATTATCGAGGGTTCGCTGGCTGGGACCACACCGTCGAGGGGGCCACATGCATTGAGTACCCAATCTACGATCTCAGATCGTTCTTCAGCAGTTTGGGCTTCCTGCATGGTAGCTGCGTATTGATCAGACAGGAATAACACTTCGTCTAAGTGGTCGTATAAGTGTTCGTGGCTGAATCCAATTCCATCTTCAAGAAAAGATTGGTTAAAGGTGTAGACCCCAATGGTCTTGAACCCAGCTTGTTTCGCGACCACCCGCAAACCGAACCCAGACGAAAATGGGTCAATCAATGCGATATTTTTCGAGGAGGTGTAGATAATAGGCTCCTGCAATACGATGAGGAACTTTTAGTTCCTTCGCAAATTAGTCTCCCGGTGACTGTAGTAGTGGGAGAAGAATTTTAGTCTAATTGATTTCAAAATGGCAATGCATTTTCTTCCCGTTTACCGGAAAAGAAGATCGGCAGGGGTTGGAAAGACACCGTTCCACTAGGGTTGAGCACTCAAAATATTTTTTGTAAAAATAATTTATTGGTTGATTGGATTATTTTTAGTTTGGAAACACCGGGTAATTTTAAGAGGGTAGAAAATGGATATTAGCTCCGTGAACACTTTAATAAATGTTGACAGATTTTGCCGAGAACACTTCGATGCTGGACTAAATATTTATTCTTTCCCTTGAGTTAGTATTTGAAACTTCATAATTTTTATTAATCTTGTCAACACAGGAGGACTGACTGGTCGACCAACTTCTCTGGGGCGGCTTGGCCTGTTTTCGGCACATCGGAGTCCTGGGCCATTGAAAACGAGGTGGGCCAAAGTCTTCATAGCTCTGCGGGGAAACGACTATCTTTATTTTTAATATTGAAATATTTATTTTAATAAAAATAGCCTTAAGAGCCCCTTAGGGCTCAATGGGCCATGCGGTGATAGACGTGATAGGGAAAATTCCCTTCATCGATTTGAGAGGCGTATTGCAGATGCAGTCGGCCCGCTTCGTCGTGCACGAGTCCCATGGGAAAGGCGTAGTCCTTATCGGGGGTGACGATGATTTGCTCACTGGTAAAATGTTCACCGCCATCGCTGCTGCGAGAATGATAAATGCGTCTGGGTAAGTAATCGTTGGCCCCTTGGTCGTCGGCCCATACCATGTCGATGCGGCCCAAGGCATCCACGGCCATGAAGGGCAAGAAGCTGTCTTTGCCGGTCAACAGGGGATGCACCGCCTTGGTGAGTCCAAAGCTCGCGCCGCCGTCGGTAGATACCTTCAAGAGAATATCGGCGTTTTCATTGGGCGATGCATGGGCGGTCTCTCCCTGGCGGTACGAAACGTAGATTTCACCCTGCGGACCACTCGCCACCCGACAGGCGCCCTTTTCGGGGCCGGCGGCCTGACTCACATTGACGGGGCTCTCAAAGCTGGCGCCGCCATCCAAACTGCGAATCAAATAAATCTCGTCGTCCACCGCACCGGTTTCACGATAACAGATGTGAATTTTTTGCCCGTCTTCACTGACATTGAGATTGGGCAGGGTGTGGCCCAGTTGTAAGGTCTTTGGTGCTGGGATGGTGTTTGCGGTCTGCCAAGTTTTTCCTTGGTCGTCGCTCTGGTAGAATCTTAGAACGGCGTTGGCAACAGACTCCACAAAGACCACATGGTATCGATTGTTGGAATCCACCTTGGCACTGGCATTATATTTCCGGTGACCGGAGGCGGGGATGACCACTTGAGTCGGTGCCTCGAAGCTCTGGCCTTGATCGCGACTGCCGCGAAATAATAAGGAGAGCGAACCCCCTAAATCAGAGAAAAAGATTCCAGGATTCTGATCTTGGTCGTTGATCAAGCAATTGACCCGCTGACTTTTATTGGTGTCGGCCGTTAAATTCATTTCCGGTTGAAAGCCACCGAGGTCTTGTGAGACCGAGGTCATGGGTTGGAAAGGTTGGTTGGTATTGGGATCCTTATTATTGTCCCAGGCGCTGGCCACCGAAAGACTTCCGGACCGAACCCCTAGCTGATCGGCTGAAGCACTGGTGGAAATTCCGATGCGCACCACCGAAAGCAGGCTGAGATTATTAATGGCGGTGTCGCTCACTTGTCTCGGGGCTCCGAACTGCAAGGCTTCATCGGTATAAATCTGAATGGTGGCCGTGGCTTCCGCGTTGTCTGAATTGGCTCGAACGATCACTTTAGCGGCCAGGGGAATGGAATCGGGAGCCCGGTAGAGTCCGTTGGCATCGATAGTGCCTTGGATATCGCCACCGTCTACCGACCAGGTCACGGCCAAGTTTACCGGATCCGTTGCCAATTGCAGGGTCTCTCCCTTCACCACGGGGCTAGGGCCGCTGGGACTGATGGCAAAGCTCATCCCAGCGTTGGGTTGATTGCCAGTGGAGGTTCCAGAACCTCCTGCACATCCGGTAATAGCCAATAATATAATGAAAATTGCAATGGTTCGCATGAGCCCCCCCTTAGGTACATTGAGAACGGAAATGTGGCGGAGGGTCCTTTAAGCGCAGGTAGGGGTAATGATCGGTCAGGGGTGGGATTAAAGTTGCGATTAAATGCGCCGAATTCCTGTTCCGGGAAAATAATGCCGGAGGATCTGCTGATAATTTTGCCCGGCCTCCGCCATACCCTTGGCCCCCCATTGGCAGAGCCCCACCCCGTGCCCCAGACCCTTGCCTTGAAACCAGAGTTCATGGCCTTTTTGGGTCACGGAAAAATTCGCACTCTTCAAGGTGGACCAGCCCATGCGCTGCCCCACTTTTAGCAGAAAATCTTGAGCGCTGATTTTTTTGGAGGGCAGCCCCAATAATTCCAAGGTCAAGACACGGCCTCCGGCATCTTGGTCAACCACCCTGAGGCCGCGCAGTTGGGATACTTCGGGAAAGGTGGCCTCAAGTTCCTTAAGGTCGATCTGTGCCTGCCAATTCCAATGGGGAGAGGAGCTACAAAATTTTTCATCATCGCTCCCGGCCAAATAACTCAAGGGTTCACCGCCAAAGACGACACCGTTGCCGCTGGTGTGTCCGCCGCAGGTGGAATGATACAGGGCGTGGATGGCCTGGTTATTTTGGAAGAGTACGTGGCCCCGGGTTTGGGCTACTGCGGTAGTGATGGCACCGGGTAGGCTGCGGCGATAAGAAAAAAGCTGACAATGGGTACTGTCGCAAAAATCAAAGGCCTCACGGTGATGGGGAGTCTCTTCGCGACTGGCCAATGTGCGGATGGCCACCGCTTGGGCCTTCAGGGCTTCCAGAGGGAAATTCGCAGGAATTTCTGCGGCCAAGACCTGTGCCACGTAAACTTCTAAGGACACTTGGACCAAGGTCTCGGCTCGACCCCTTCGCTGTCTTCGTTTGATTTTAAAAGGTAGGGATTCCGTCGCAAGCTCAGGGGTCGTGGAATGAACGGTGGTGATCGCCTTGATGGAATGGAGTTTCACCCAAACGCTTTTATCCTTGGCCTCAAGATTCCCGGAGACAAGCAGCGTCATGGCAACTGGGATCCATAGCCAAGAAACCTTTCTCAACATCTTACTCACCGGCACCCTCCCCAAGCACCGCTGAAAAAATTTGGGCCGCCAAGGCAGTGGGTGCCCCATACCCATGGGCGTTTTTTAGAAAGACCATCATGGCCCATTGGGGATTTTGTGCCGGGGTGGCCGCGACGATCCAGCCGTGGGTTTTATAGGGAGCAGCGCCCGCGTCACCGGTACCCGTTTTGGCAAGGGTGGAAAATTTCAAGGAGGCCAAACCGCTGGCCGTCCCGGTTTTGGTCGCCGCTTCCAGGCCGCGAAACAAATTGCGGTAACGCCCCGCCGGCCCTAACTGCAATAGGGCTTCCCACATTTGCGCCACTTCAGCGGGGCTTAAAAGCAATGCAGGGTTTTCACCGATGGCCGCTTCTCCCAGGGCCTTGGCCTGAGGTTGAAACCCGCTGGGCCAAATTAGCCCCAGTGATTTCATGCTCTGGGCCAAGGGCTTCCAACCTAGGCGCTGTCCCAGTTCATAAAAATATAAATTACAAGATTGGCTCAAGGCTGAGACCAAGTGCAACGCCCCGTGCCCCTTGGGGGTCCAACAAAATTGCATTTCCCCAAAACTTTTCTGCCTGCCGTGACAATGATACGCGGGATCCAGGCCCTGATCGAGGGCAGCATGGGCCGTTACCAATTTCAAAAGGGAACCGGGAAAGAATGTTTCTTGCATAAGCCGCTTATTGCCAAAGATGTAGCGCTTGCCCGTGGGCCGCTCCCATAAAATCACCACACCGTCGCGGTATTTCATGGCCGTCTTAACCGCTTGTTGAATTTTTATATTGGCCGGAGGGTGTGGTGCCGGCGAAGCCAATAAGGCCTCGATCAAACCCATGACTAAGAGGGCTAAGAAGACGATGAGAAAGGCGATTAGGCCTTTAAGATTTTCGTTCATGATCGACGATACATGGCCTGCCGACTCAAGAAGATCAATGCCACGCACAAGAATAGGCCGGCCACAAGGATCAGCCGAAGGTTACGGCTCCAATTGGCCCAGGTTTGAAATAAGGGTAAGGCGAATACCGAGGTGGCCAAGGCCAGATAGGCGGCCACTACCATGGCCCACGACGGGGCCAAGATCATCCCCACGATAAAGCCCGAACTGACCAGTCCCAGTAAGAATCCCGCCAAAGGGCGCACATGGATCAAAATGCCCAGCGTAAAGGGCAAGGCCACACCGAGTAAGATCACCGTGGCCCAGTTGGGTAAGAGCGCCTCCTCGTCATTGAGCCAAAACCACACCGGAAGAAAGATGCCAGCGAACAGCGCCGCGTAAGTATAGGGATGAGTGATCACCACACCAAGGTTGGCATAGTTACTCATCACCAAATAATATTGGATGGCCCCTCGACCCACGGCGAGCAATGCGGTGAAGATCAAGGCGCGGGTCCACAGGGTTTGGCGCCCTTCGTCTTGGGCAAAGAAGCTCCAGCCAATCAGTTTGGAACCGAAAAGCCCCAAGGCATATAACAAGCCGCCGGGAATTTCACCGAGTCGCAGCGCAATGGCGAAGCCCACCGCCAAGAGTCCCGCCAACAGAAAGCTGCGCCAGCGCTCAGAAATATCTAAACGAATGGTGCCGATGGCCTTTAGACTCAAAAACACCCCGAGGGGGTAGGTCAGACTGAGTTTCCAACCGCCTTGAAACAAATAATACACCAAGACGAAGGCCAGAGCGCCGTGCAAGATCTGAAACACCGTAGGCATGACCAAGGCGGAGTAAGTGGTGGCATCTTTCGGGCTACCGATGGCGAAACGATAGATGACTTGAAACAGAATGCCCAGAGCCGTTAGGCCGAGCACCATGAGATAACCGGGATGCAGGGTAGAGGCTGCCTTGGAAAAGTAAAGAGCCGTGCCGAGCAGCACCAAAAAGGACAAAAGCAGCGCGATGAAATTTTTATTCATGAGGGACCTCCTGTCCCCATACTTCCAGGACCAATTGGTCCCGGACCAGTCGGGAGACGATCTTGATGGGATAGGGGTGGGCGTTGCGAAGTTTCAAATCGGCGACACCGTAGGCCACGGTGGCGTCCCACCCCTCGGGCACCGATGCGACGGGACCACTGTGGGGAACCCGTTCCAAAATTTCTAAACCAGAGCGCAGGGCGGCATTATAGAGAGTGGATGCGACTTGACAGACACCGCCGCCGGAAGTT
>JAJFLL010000360.1 GCA_021772695.1 Deltaproteobacteria bacterium | reverse complement strand
TTATCACCGGCAAGATTTTGAAGCGGAAATTAAAAACCTAACCCAGGGGCGCGGTGTGGACATCATTCTCGACGCGGTAGGGGGCGATTCCTTTAAAAGGAGCTATCGGAGCCTCGCACCCTTGGGCAAACTCATGATGTTCGGCATCTCGAGTTTCAGCACCGGCACCAAGCGCAACCTATGGAGCGCCCTCAAAGGATATATGGCCATGCCCACCTTTAAGCCCATTGCACTACTCAATAAAAATCTTGGTGTCTTCGGCTTCAACCTCGGTCATCTCTGGCGTGAAATGGAGGTATTGCAACAGAGCTTTCAAGAGATTTTAGACTTGGTGCAACAAGGCATTTTCGTGCCGACGGTGGACCGCAGTTTTCCCTTCGATAAGGCCGCCGCAGCCCATGCCTACATTCAAGGGCATCATAATTTTGGCAAGGTGTTGCTGACGCCCGAAGCCTGAAGGAATGTCAAAAAAAATGTCACAGCCCCCCTCAAAACGATAAATTCTCAGATTGATAATACTTTCCATAAATTTAATTTAATAAGCCAATAGATATTAAAGGCTTACGCAAGCAGCTTCGGCTTCACTTGGCCTAATTTTTGCTAAGTTTAGAGGCATCATTCCATTTCCGGGAGGACTTATGGCAGAAATTACACGAGCGAAAAACTATCTCCGTTATCTCATGGCATTCCTTGTAGTAGGGCTTTTCTCCGTGGTGGGGCGTGCGGCACCTTCTTGGGCCGAAGCGGCCAAGGCCGAACGCAGCGCCAAGGTCTTTCAAGAAGAATTTCGGGTGGCCCAAAACCAAATCGAATCGGAAAAGGGCAATCTATGGGAGAGTATCTTTGAGGTGAACACCCGAACGACTGATTCCCCGAAAGATAGTCGATTAGAATTTAACAACCCAAAAGGCTGGGTCGATAGTCCGAATCGAATGACCGATTCGCCGGCTGAAAAAACGAATCGGTCCTATGATGTTGATCAGGTGGGAAATAATGGAAGCTTAACCCCTCCAAATCGGGAATTTATATCCCCTAGATTGCCGCGGGACATTATTGGAACGGATTCGGAACCACAAACAGATTCAAAGTCATCTGTCTTTATCAATGATCCATCCACTGGCCGATCCCTCACCAGCAACATCGAATCCGTTCGACAATTGCGAGGCTTCATCGACACCGATCTCAAAGAGATCGAGGCCAAACTTTCGGCGGGTCAAGAATTGAGTATCGAAGAAACCCGCTTCATCATTACCATCGAGAACGCCCGCAAGATCGATCAGGTATTTGGTGAATTGCAGGAGCTTAAGGAACAAAATAAGGCCTTGTTGAAGATCCTCAATTCAGACCGTTCTATGCGATAGGGGAGACGATCGTGCCATCGCCTCAGGTCTGCCTGATCAATCCACCCACCACCGATCCCAAGGAACGCAGTCTCTACTTTCCCATGGCCCTCCTTACCTTGGGCGGGGTGCTCAAAGCGGGAGGTGTGCCCACGGAACTCTGGGACTTCGAGCTCTATTTTAAAAAGGTACGTAATACCACAGAGCGGAAATTCCGGCGCTTATTGCGCCTTGGGGTAGAAGGTTCCCGGGCCAAGGTCTTTGGCATATCTGCCATTTGTTCCAATTTTCCCATGGCCCTCTGGATCGCCCGTGAAATCAAAGAAATTCGCCCCGAGGCCATTGTGGTCTTGGGAGGGGCCCAACCTTCCTCTATTCCACAAGAGACCTTAACTCGCTTTCCCTTTGTCGATGCGGTGGCCATCGGCGAGGGCGAACGAACCTTGCAAGAATGGATGAAGCGGGGACTGACCCGGGAATCCTTGAGCGAGATCCCCGGCATGGCAGTTAGAATCGGCGATAAAATTCACCAAAGTACCAAGCGGGAACTCATGGAAAATCTCGACGATTGTCCCATGCCCGATTTTTCCTTGGCCGATTTGCGCGAATACCAACAGTTCTACGGCGGTGATTTTCGCATGAATGTGGAGGTGGGCCGTGGCTGTCCCTTTCACTGCGTGTTTTGTTCTACTTCTCTGATGTGGGAAAAAAACTTTCGCGTGAAATCTCCGGCCCGTATCTATCAAGAGATGTTGGCCCTGCACGAGGCCTTTGGGTTTCGCGAATTTGATTTTATTCATGACAATTTCACAACCTCGAGAAAATTCGTTCTCGAATTTTGTGATTATATGGAGGCCAACAACGAGAAAAAACTCACCTGGCTCTGTTCCTCCCGTACCGATTGCATTGATGTAAAAAGGCTCAACCGCATGTTTGACTGCGGCCTACGCGGCGTATTTTTCGGACTTGAGACGGGGTCGGAGCGCATGCAGGTGGTGATCAAAAAGAATTTGGACTTTCAGCATTTTGAACCGGTCTTACTGCGCTGCAATGAGCTCAAGCTCGATGCCACCACCGCATTCATTCTAGGTTTTCCCGAAGAAGAAAAAATCGACATGGATCAAACCGTTCTCAGGGCCCTACATTATCGCCACCTGGGGACCAGTCGCATCTTTTTTTCCAAATTAACCGCTTTGACGGGGACCAGTCTTTATCGGGATCACTTAGGTCGCTTTGAGGAAACAGCTTTGCCTTCCACCATCAGCCCGCAACACTATGGCCTGCCCTATGTGAGAGAGATCATTAAAGAGCACCCCGATCTATTTTCTTCCTACTATCATTTGCCCCATCCAAAATTTTCTCGGGACTATCTTTCTAAATTCGTCGAATTCGCGCATCTCTTGGTAAACGGTCAACCGGCCTTGGCCCTGTTTCTGATGAACCGTCAACAAATCACCCCCACCCGATTGTTCGAACTCTGGGATCCCTGGGCCGAATCCAAGGGGCTGCCATATTTTGATTATCGCGTCTTTTCTAATGCTCGGTTTCGCGTGGCATTCCGACATTTTTTGGATGAAGTGATTTTTGATGAAAAAATCCCTTTGACTCCTCACGATCCTTACCGCCCCACGGCCATGACAGAGGCAACCATCTAGGGCAAAAAAATCAAATAAGGCTAAAAAAACAAAAAGCCCCGGGTGGGGCTTTTCGTTTGGCGTCCCCTACGGGAGTCGAACCCGTGCTGCCGCCGTGAAAGGGCGGTGTCCTAGGCC
>JAJFLL010000359.1 GCA_021772695.1 Deltaproteobacteria bacterium | reverse complement strand
CACGATAACTCATGTCTCGATCTACGCCCTTGGGAAGCTGTTTTTCATAGGCGAGGGCCGCTCGGTAATAGGCATAGTCGAGTTTGGGTGAACTGGGATGAAGCTTGGTGAAAAGATTGTAACTTTCTGCAGCCAACAGCCATTCCTTATTTTGAAAATAGCTGTCACCGATTCTCAATTCAGAATCGAGAGCATAGGTGCTTTCGGGAAATCGGCTTTTAAAAATCTCAAAACATTGGATGGCCTTCTCAAATTTCTTTTTCTTTGAAAGTTTGAGACATTTATCGATGGCTTCCTGGTCGCTCTCGTTTCCGCTCAATTGAAATTTATTCTTGGAACAAGCGCCGCCTACCAGTAAGAAGGCCAATAAAATCATGATAAAACGTGTTTTTGCCATAGAGCTGCCGATCTTAGGAATAAAGGTTAAGATTCGTCAAGATTACTTATCTGATGTTTCTGTCCAATGGAGTGTCCCGAGCCTTGACACCGTTAAGGGCTGAACTTAATTAATAAATCCTACTTTAAAACCCTCTCGGGGGTCTGTATCGTTTCAATCAAGGATGGTTCGAGTGTCTGAAGCAGAAACTGAAAAAAAACAAGGGTTTAAAGTCAATGACCAGAGGCGGTTTAATGCCGATGGTTCTGTACGTGATGGGGAATCAGACGACTCGCCTGTCCCATCCGACGAGGCTAAAGAGCCCATACCGCCTGAATCTGATAAAAAGGAAACTTTTTCTGCTGAGCCCGAGTCTAATTCCAATCAAGAATCAGGAGCGCTGCCGGCTGATATTTCGACTTTGATCTTATCTTTGGCCACTAGCGCCCAAATGGGCATGGGTTTGGTTCCCCACCCCGCTTCAGGGGCCGTCCAAAAAAATCTGAATCAGGCCAGGCATGCCATCGATATGTTGGGGGTGATCCAGGAAAAAACCCGGGGAAACCTCACATCCGAAGAGGATCAATTGCTTCAGGCCGTCTTGACTGAGTTACGCATGGGAATTGTGGAGCTCCAAAGGAGTGGTGCTTAATGGGAAAAAGAAAACAACTCAGAATTGCTCTGTTGGTGCTCTTGTTTTCTACCCTCTTGGGCCTGGGAATTTCCGTTAAATGGAATTGGGTCGGTACGACGATTGCCGAGAGTCCGGCCAATCCGGGATGGATCTTCGGTGGCACCACACCCAGTTCTTTTTCCGACTTGGCCGAGAGGGTTCAAGGCGCAGTGGTGAATATCAGCACCACGAAAAATTTAAAAATACGCCGCGGTCCTTATTATCAATTTCACGAAGATTACTATCGGCGATATTTTCGGGATGAGCCTGATCTCAAGCGGCCCAATAGTTTGGGTTCCGGTTTTATTCTCGACAAGCAAGGCTTTATCTTGACCAATAATCACGTGGTCCAAGAGGCTGATGAGATATTGGTCAAGCTCTCTGACGGCAGAACCTTTCCCGCACAAATGATCGGAAGCGATCCCAAAACCGATTTGGCCATCATTAAAATCGATGCCCACGAAGATTTACCGACCGTGAACTTGGGAAATTCCGATGGATTAAAGATCGGAGATTGGGTGGTGGCCATCGGTAATCCCTTTGGCCTGACGCAAACGGTTACCGCAGGAATTCTCAGTGCCAAAGGGCGGGTCTTGGGTGCGGGTCCCTACGATAATTTTTTACAAACCGATGCTTCGATCAATCCCGGCAATTCCGGGGGGCCCTTATTTAATTTGCGGGGAGAAGTGGTGGGCGTGAATACGGCCATCATTGCCGGCGGCCAAGGGATCGGTTTTGCCATCCCCATCAATCAGGCCAAGGTGGTGATTCCCCAATTGATCAAACAAGGGAAGGTGCAGCGAGGTTATCTAGGTATCGGTCTTCAAGAAATAACCCCTGAGTTGGCAAAAAAATATGGGCTGTCCCGTCCCCAAGGTGTCCTGGTGGCCCAAGTCTTCTCGGGATCTCCGGCCCATCGTGCGGGATTGCAAGCCGGCGATCTCATCTTGAAATTTAATGGCAAGGACCTGGTGCGATCCCAAGACCTGCCCTTATGGGTTTCTCAATCACCCGTGGGTGCCGAGGCCGAAGTAGAATATAGTCGTGACGGAAAACGTCACAATACCAAGGTAAAACTTGCGTCGCTAGAGCAGGCTTCCCAGCAAACGGTCGTAACCCAAAATGCTCTGGCTTCACAAAATATGGGTGTAGCCGTGCGGGATATCACACCGATGGAACAAAAACGTCTCGGTATCAGCAGTCAAGCGGGTGTGGCCGTCACGGAGGTATCAGAGAATTCTCCTGCTGCCGCCGTAGGTCTTAAGCCGGGAGATCTCATACTCGAACTGAATAACAAATCCATCGTGGGTGCCAATCAGTTTCTGAGCGAATCGGCCAAATTAAAACCCGGCCAGGTGGTCCGTCTTTATGTGAAACGAGGACCGCTAGCCAGCTACTTTGCCTTCAGTTTGTAAGGAATGGTTTCTCTTAAAATTGAAATCGATAGCCGAGGGTGATTTCAACGCCGTTAAGATAGGGTCCCGAATTGGTAAATCCCCGGTACGCTCCACCTATCGAGAGGGCCGATTTTCCTAATTCTACTTCCAAACCACCGCCACCCGAAAAGGTAAAATTAATGCCGTCTTGAACCGGATTGCCAAAATTGCTGAAGCTAAGCACATAGAATCCTGCGGTGCCGGTAAAGAACGGCCTGACCTTGGTGCGCAAGGGAGTGGCGCGAAATCCACCTTCCATGATGAACCAAAAGGAGGTGGGATTGCCAAAGGTACTCATAGTGCCCAAGGCCTGGCCGATTCGTATCATCGGTTGAAAATAACCATTGATATTGTAGCCGCCAAAAATGGTGCCGTAATATTGCGGATTCACAAACCTGCCACTGGTACCTGGGAAAAACAAAATCCCCTGATCGCTGCCAA
>JAJFLL010000358.1 GCA_021772695.1 Deltaproteobacteria bacterium | reverse complement strand
GGTTCTAGCCTTACAATCAACTTATCTTTGTAGACACCGACACAAAGATTACCGTTTAAAAAATAGGCAATGCCCCCGAACATTTTTTTAGCCGGGTATTTTTTTTTGGGTTTCAATATCCCCTCAATACGCTCGGCTAACTTTTCATCATAGGCCATGAAAGACTCCTCCATACAAAATATGGGTAGCGGCTCTCGCTTTAGGATCGCAACAGCTCCAAGCATAGGGTTTAGCGCAATAGGTCTTCGACTGGGGTCTAGGGCCTAGCTTTTGTCTTAAATGCAGACATAGTTCAAGCCCAGCCTTTTGATTTCTACACGAAAAATAAGCTATTTAGCCAAGGATTATCAGGATTTTCCATCTTGGCACCTGAATTGCTTTGTCAGTGGGTAACGACATAAACCTTTAAGCAAGGGGGTATTGTTATGGGAACTTGTCGTGTGGGACAAATAAAAAATCCATTTGGTGAGGGTTGCTTGCCTGATGTGACTCACAACATTAATCAGAAGACGAAAAGGGATAAAACCAAGGGGCAGCGAAAATCCGCTTCCAAAAATAAAGCGGAGGGCCAATTTAAAAAATGTGCGCCGAAACCGGGATTTTTGGTCTGGAATAATCCATTTACCAAAAATTGTGACCAGGTTTTTTTGGGGGCCAAACGGTTTGTTGAGAAAAACAACCAGGGAAAAACCGAAAAAAAATTAAGCAGTCCTTTGACCGATATCCAATTAAAGGACCGTCCCATGGTGCTAAAGCAAGTGGGGTCGGGTAAATTCTATCAGCACAAAGATACCGATGCGGCTGCTATTTATAAAAAGAAACGCACCCTGACTCTGTCGATGGATCGGGATCGCGGGGGTAACCCTCCTCTAGTGCGAACTAAGAGTGCACCTGTTAAATTGGGCGGATCCCGTCGATAAAAATTAAGGGGATTTTTCTCCGATCGGTGCGCGATCCCCGGGGCCAAATATGGCCTCAGGGAAGGAGTAAAATTTAAATTCCAATAGGTTGTGGGAAGGGTCCGCCAGAAAAAAGCTACGGTGTTCCAGGGGAGTCTTTTCAAAGCGAAGCTGGGGTTCCCGGTAAAACCTTAACTGGTGGCTGCGGGCCCCTTCGAGACAGGCTTCCCAATCTTTCAACCGATCAAAGATCAATCCGAAGTGACGGGGATAAATCCCGGCTTGCTCACTAGGTAGATCTTTGACGAGGTGAGCCACCAATTGGTGGCCGCCTAGGTTGAAGATCAGGGCTTGGGAATTTTCTCTACCGGGGATGGCCCCTAATTTTTCATAAAAATCACGGCATAAGGCAAGGTCGTGGGTCGGAAAGGCGAGATGAAATGTAGCGGGTGTTAGGGCCATGGCTAACTGAAAACATAGGAAATTTTTTCTCCTAGGGCAACTCTCCAGGGGTGCTTGGGCGATAATTCCCCCGTTATCGGGGAAGGCTACGCCATTAGGGGAGCGTAGCTTTGAGACAATGTTCTTGTAAGGGGGGCTCGCATGAACGGTCTATCGCACCGCATTTCTTCGTCATCACAGCAACAAAATCCTGACTTTTTTCACAACCAAGTAAAAGGCATGGGCCTTCGGGGTTCGGTAAAGACCCTTGGATCATCGACGAATCCGGAATTGGCCACATGGTATGAAGACGCCTATGCCTATTACCAATCCGTTCAATCGGGGCAGGAACCTCAGCCGGAAGCCTCTGCATGGAATGAATTTTTGACCCAAATGCAATGGGCCTATGGTCAGCTCATGGCGGGTCCTTCTAGTGGATGGCAACCGGAGGAACTTGCTGGCGGTAGTGGTAGTGGCTCGGCTCCAAGTGCCTCCGATCCCTTTGGTGCTATGGTGGGTACGGACGGTGCTTGGGTGCATACCGAGGCCAGCGCCTATGTAGGTTTTCTCGGCAATCAAACAAGACATTTTTGGAGCAACGATATCACCATTGATGTGGCCTCTATGGCTGCGCAAGTCGAGGTGGTCAAAAGTATGGATGAATCTTCCGCACCTCCTGAAGAGGTGTTAAAAGTTCGCATTTTTGATGCGGCTACGGGAACGGAAGATATTTATTGGATCCACGACTACGCCGATGCACAAATTGAAATCAACGTTCCCGATCCCGACCAAGTCCATGACGGGACCGGGGAAAACCCAGCGATTATCTCCGTCGGTGAATTCAAAGCGGCCTCCACCCAAGAGCTAGCTCCTCAATCCTCAGTAGCAGGTGAGCCTTTAGAGGACCGGGAAAATGCCTATCTATATGAAGGACGCATGGGACAGGTCATCGAATTTTCTCCGGAAGGCAGCGGGGAATCCGGTGAAGTGGAAACCCATGTGGTGTACGGAGATTCCGCCATTTACACCCGTCCCACCGATGAGGTGGCCGTACGCACCGGCCTCAATGGGGTCATTGAAATCGAAATCACCCACCTCGACGGTAGCATCGACCTTTTTGAGATTCAGGAAGGCTATCAAATTCAACTTTTCGCCCGTGAACAGACATTGAACATCGACGAAATTCCTTATGAAGACCTAGAAGAGATTCCGGAGACTTACTCGGAGGTATTGACCATTAACGGTGCCGAGGGACCCGCTTCTGGGTCTGAGGCTTATCCTGAGGATACTCAGCCGGATCGGGTGGAAGAGGGCACGGCCATTTTTAATTCCAGCCAGGTGGTTTCCCTACACAATGTCTACGAGAGCGACACCGACCAATATGAAATCATCACCGGTGGAACGGTCGAAATCATCGCCTATAACTATGAAGATAAGATTAATTTATTTTTAGAATCCGATGGCAGTTACCGAATTGAAATATTTAATCCCGAGTTTTCCGGAAAACGGGTTTACCATGTGGAGGGCCCGCCCAGTCAGATATCTTTACAAGGATTTCTGCCCGACAAGGTCAATGTGTTTCGGGAAACCGTCAATAGCGCTAATTCAAACTCGAGAGGTGTGGTTAAAATTTATAATTTCTTGGATGGCGCCACCAATTCCGCCGAGACGGAGGAATTAGAGGTCTTGGCCATCGTAATGGTGGGGGCTACCAATGCGGCTCAGCCGAGTGAGGCCATCGCCGAAACCGAGGAAGAAGAGGACACCGCCGCCCAGTGGCCCGCCGGAAATATCAGCAATCAAATCAAGGTGACCAATCACCACGCCAATGAAGCCCTAGAGCTGATCCGGTTGGTGGAGCAGGCCGTTGCCAGTGGCCAAAACGGTGATTGGAATGCCGTGACGGCTTACGTCAATGATTTAAAAGGCAAGGCCGGCAACGATGTGATCCGGAAATTTATCACGGCACTGTACCAAGCTGTGGGCAACGATATGGAGGTGCTAAGAGAGGTATTGGACTTCCTGCCCGAGTCGGTGCGACGGGCCATGATGGCGGCCGTCATCAAAAAGGAAAACGAGCTTACGGAATCCCAAAATGGCGACCTCTTCAATAGCCAGGGAGCCTGGGATCAACTTTCGGTGAGTTTAAATAATGACGAAGAGGATTAGGCCAAGCGCTCCTCGAGAAAATGAAAGCCCAACTTCGGTTTCAATTACTGAACACCGGCTACCGGGCGCATTTGCGTGTCGCAAAGTCCTCCGACTTTGGCCAATTTTGCCGTTCCCTTTTCCTTACAACTTGGACCCTGATCTTTAACCTGACAAGTTATCTCCAAAGATTTTCCCGACTTTAGCCAGTAGGGCGCTTTGCGGAAACGACCGATGGATTTGAAGGGGCAACCCGAAGGGATTCCATGGGGAAGACAATTGGTAGCCTGCTTTAAACTAACCTTTCTCTCGTCCACCACAAAACCCGGATAATTATCGACGATCTTCACGACATCTTTTTCTGTTTTTTGCTCTAGCACGAAGTCTTTGAAAAAATACCCGCCTTCGGCTTTTTGTCCGACCTGAATGCGGGTATTCGCAATCAGGGCATAGTCTTGGCCTTTTTTGGCAATGGCTCCTGACATGTATTCCACTCGATTATGGTTGGGGAAGCATTTTCCCATGGCGGGGGCGTGGTAATAGTGACGCACATTTTTCAGATCACTTAAAGATTCACCGGGAAAAATTTCTTTTAGGTCTTCATCACTGCCAAATAAAATCTTTTCTACTTGCAGCTGGTTCTGTT
>JAJFLL010000357.1 GCA_021772695.1 Deltaproteobacteria bacterium | reverse complement strand
CCGAAATCCAGCACTTGCATCCAGGGCAGTGCCGCGATTTTTTCTACATCACGCAATGCACCATGGGTTTCGATCAAGACGTGGATGGGAATTTCTCTTTTGATACCCGCCCCTTTGGCCACCTCACGAATGTACCCGATCATTTCTTCAACCTGGGACACCTCAGTGGGTTTCGGGATGGTGATATAGGCCGTTATATCGCCGATTCCAGGCACCAAAATATCGACATCTTGCCGCCAGTGGGGATTTTGATAATCGTGAATGCGGACTCCACTCATTTTATGTTCATTGAGCGACCCCTTTTGCATATCGACGATCATTTGGGCGTGTTCCTTTTCACGCCCCGCCGGAGCACCATCTTCGCAATCCATAGTGATATCGAAGACACCGCCTTTTTTATTTTGAAATTCCAGAGCTTTGGTGATGAGTTTTTCGGAACCCGCAAAATGCTCACAGGCGGGAATAATCGGAAAAGGTTTTTCTCCTGCAAAGAGGGCGTCTTGGGGGTGGATGTTCTTGCTCATGGATTTAGTAATCTCCTTAAGAATGGTCTAAAATAAAATTCTCTTATTGGGGCTCGGATAATTCGATCAATACACCGTTGGTGGCCTTGGGGTGGACAAAGGCAATTTTCTTGCCGTGGGCACCAAGCCGGGGCGTTTCATCGATGAGGCGAACCCCTTGGGCCTTCAATTGCTTCAAATGACCTTCTAGATCGCTGACCTCAATGCAGATGTGGTGTAATCCGCCTCGTCCCTGTTTTTGTTCCAAAAATTTCGAAATGGGACTGTCGGGGGACGTGGGAAAAAGCAGTTCCAGATTGGTTTCGCCAATTCCGAAAAAGGCGGCACGTACCTTCTGATCTTCGACCTCTTCTAAGTGCTCGGGACCCTTTCCTAGCAAACTTTTGTACAGCTCAATAGCTTCATCCAGGTCAGGCACGGCAATAGCCACATGGTCAACTTTTCGAAAGGTCATTTTAGATTCCTACTCTGCTTATACCGATAAAAGAAACCTGCGTTTCTCCCGTGGAAACGGGCCCATGGGCCATAGGCCTATGGTTCGGACCTTGTCAAATTCAAAAGGAGCCCGTTGAGCAAAACTCCAATTATTTTGTGGGGCTATGGGCAATTTGAACTTGACTCAGTGCGTAAGTCGTTGGACAGTATTGAGAAATCATGTCGTTTCAATCGAAGATTATCCGGACCCTAAGGTGCAAAAACCAAAAGCTCATTGGGGTCTTGGCACAGCTCATTTCCACTATCTCCTCTATGGGAGCCGACATCGGTGATATTTCCACCGTTAGTTTTGGCGAACTGCACAATACCCGTGACATTACTATTATCGCTCAAGACGAAGACCATTTGAGTGCCATCGTCAGTGCCATCCGCAAGCTTCAAAACGTTGAGCTCGAATCGATTATCGATGAGGTATTAGAATGTCATCGGGGCGGCAAATTGGTCATCCAACCCAAAATTGTCATCCAATCCATCGAGGATTTACGCAAGGTATACACTCCCGGGGTCGCTAGTGTCTGCCGCCACATCAAAGATGATATGTCTCAAGCCAATATTTACACCACCATTGGCAAAACCGTAGCCATTATCACCAACGGTTCGCGCGTCTTAGGCCTGGGAAATTTAGGCCCCGTACCTTCTATGCCCGTCATGGAAGGCAAGGCCGCCTTATGCAATCAGTTTTCCGGCCTCCATATGATCCCCATTCTCATCGACACCCTTGATCCAAAAAGATTTATCGATGCGGTCGATTGTATTTCTTCCACCTTTGCAGCCATTCAACTTGAAGATATTCGCACCCCCGACTGTTACGAAAACGAAAACACCCTTGTGGAACGTCTAAAAATACCGGTTTTTCATGATGAACAACACGGCACGTCCACCGTGGCCCTAGCTGCTTTGATCAACGCCAGTAAATTGGCAAAACTCGATTTGCATAAAGTCACCGTGGGGCAAATTGGGCTGGGAGCGGCCGGCTCCGCCATTGCCAAGCTCATTATGAAATATACAGGCAAGCCGGTGCTCGGCACCGACATCAGCGAGGAGGCCAAGGCCAGGTTCAAAACCCTGGGCGGTGAACCTACCGAATTGAAAAAATTGCTGAAGAACTGTGAAGTCGTCATCGCTACTACCGGCATGCCCGGGTTGATCAAATCTGAAGATGTGCGCAAGGGCCAAGTCATCATGGCCTTGAGCAATCCCTTTCCCGAGATTTCCAGCAAAGACGCTATCAATGCGGGGGCGGCCTTCGCCACCGATGGCAGCCGAGTGAATAATCTGCTGGGTTTTCCAGGAATATTGCGGGGTGCCGTCGATGCCCAGGCCGTTAAATTCATTCCACAGATGTTCTTGGCTGCAGCTGAGGCCATCACGGAACAAACTCCCAAAGAAGAATTGATTCCCGACCCCCTTGATGCTGAAGTGCATATGGCCGTGGCGCGGGCAGTAGCCAAGGCTGCAGTCCAAGGCAAGGTCACCCGCGACTTTATAAAGAGTTGAAGACAAATCCTGAATTTCCCTTGCCACCCCTCCATGAAGAATTTATGACCAGCCTGCCTGGAGACATTTATGATCACCAATAAGGAAACCTTTGAAATTTTAGGTAAAAATAATCGGGAAGCCGAGGCCGGCGGCGGGGAGGCTCGTATAGAGGCCCAGCATCAAGCCGGCAAACTGACGGCCCGAGAACGCATCGACTTACTGCTCGACCCCAATACCTTTGTAGAAATCGACCGCTTCGTCACCCACCGCTGTAATGATTTCGGTATGGATAAAAAGAAGATCAGTGGCGACGGCGTGGTGACCGGCTACGGCAAGATTGAAGGCCGTACCGTCTTTGTCTTTTCCCAGGACTTCACCGTTTTCGGTGGATCCCTAGGCGAAGCCTTCGCAAAAAAAGTTTGCAAGATCATGGACCTGGCCATGAAGACCGGTGCTCCGGTCATTGGCCTCAATGACAGTGGTGGCGCCCGCATTCAAGAAGGCATTCAGTCCTTGGCGGGTTACGCCGATATCTTTCAACGCAATGTTATGGCCAGCGGCGTGATTCCACAAATTTCAGCCATCATGGGGCCCTGCGCCGGTGGGGCCGTTTATTCCCCCGCCCTCACCGACTTTATTTTAATGGTTGAAAATACCGCCCATATGTTCATCACCGGTCCCGAAGTCATCAAGACTGTCACTCACGAGGCCGTTACCAAGGAAGAATTGGGCGGCGCCATGGCCCACAATACCAAATCGGGTGTTTCTCTATTAAGGGCAGCCAGCGATGAAGCGGCTCTCATGAAGATTCGCGAATTACTCCAGTTCTTGCCGGCCAATAACGCCGAAGACCCTCCTCTGTTTCCTGCTAAAGACGATCCCAATCGTGAAGATGAGAGTCTGGACCGACTGATTCCCGATGAACCGAACAAACCCTACGACATCAAGACCATCATCCAGAGTGCTGTCGATGATGGGTATTTTTTCGAAGTGGGTCCGGACTATGCCAAGAACATGGTCATTGGTTTTGCCAGGTTCAACGGCCGCACCGTAGGTATCGTGGCCAACCAACCCATGGTTTTGGCCGGCTGCCTGGACATCAAGGCTTCCCTCAAAGGGGCCCGATTTGTGCGGTTTTGTGATGCCTTTAATATTCCCATTGTCACCTTGGTCGATGTTCCCGGTTTTCTTCCGGGCACCGACCAGGAATTCGGTGGCATCATTATGCATGGAGCGAAATTGCTTTACGCCTTCTGCGAAGCTACCGTCCCAAAGGTTACCGTTATTACCCGCAAAGGTTATGGTGGGGCCTACGACGTCATGAGCTCCAAGCACATTCGCGGAGACATCAATTTCGCTTACCCTTTTGCAGAAATCGCGGTCATGGGAGCCGACGGCGCGGTCAATATCGTATTTCGCAACGAGTTAAAAAAGGCCAAAGACCCCGTCGCCGAGCGCGCGCGGCTGGTAGAAGAATATCGCCGCACTTTTGCCACGCCTTACAAAGCAGCCGAACTGGGCTATGTGGATGAGATCATTGAACCCCGAGCCACCCGGGTAAAAATTATCCAAGCCTTAGAGATGCTAAAAGATAAGGTGGACTCAAACCCCAAAAAGAAGCACGGGAACATTCCCCTGTAATATTTGAACCATCGCAATGAGCAAAAAGCCCATCAAAAAGATATTAATCGCCAATCGCGGAGAAATCGCCATTCGCGTCATTCGCGCGTGCCATGACATGGGCATCAAAACCGTCGCCGTGTTCAGTGAACCGGACCGCGCCGCCCTGCATGTGCGTCGCGCCGATGAGGCTTATCCCATCGGGCCGGCCGCTCCCTCAAAATCCTATCTCGACTGGAAAAAAATCATTCAGGTGGCCAAAAAATCCGGCGCCGATGCCATCCATCCCGGCTATGGATTTTTGTCCGAGAATACCGAGTTCGCCAAAGAAGTGATCCAAGCGGGTTTAATTTTTATCGGTCCCGACCCAGACGTTATTCACCGCATGGGATCCAAAATCGAATCCAGAAAGATCGCCGAAAAGGCCAAGATCCCGCTGATTCCAGGTATCCAGCGGCCCTTACAAGATTCCGATGAGGCCATGATCGTTGCTAAAGAGATCGGATGTCCCGTGCTCATTAAGGCTGCCTCCGGCGGGGGCGGCAAGGGCATGCGTTCGGTCCACGATGCCTCCGAATTAAAGAGCGCCTTTAATATGGCACAAAATGAGGCCTTGTCCTCCTTCAATGACAAGGATGTCTACATTGAAAAATTAATCGAAGGGCCCCACCACATCGAAGTTCAAGTGTTCGGCGATACCCATGGCAATGTGGTGCACCTTTTTGAACGCGAGTGTTCCGTGCAGCGCAGGCACCAAAAGGTCATCGAAGAATCGCCTTCTCCCTTTATCACCGAAGAAACCCGGCAAAAGGTCTGCCAGATGGCCGTTCAATTGTGCAAGTCGGTAAAATATTACAATGCCGGTACCGTCGAATGTCTCGTCGACAAGCATCAGAATTATTATTTTCTCGAAATGAATACCCGCTTGCAGGTGGAACATCCCATTACCGAATTGGTCACCGGAACCGATTTGGTCAAAGCCCAAATTATGGTGGCCCAAGGCGAAAAATTGCCGTTTCGACAAGAAGACATCAAACAATCCGGACACGCCATCGAGTGTCGTATTTATGCGGAAGATCCCTTTCACAATTTCCGGCCGGCACCTGGTAAGGTGATCGAACAACAATATCCTTTAGGGCCGGGTATTCGCCTCGATAACGGCATCTACCAGGGCTATGAAATTCCTTTAGACTATGACCCCATTTTGTCAAAGTTGATCGCCTACGGAGCCGACCGCAAAGAAGCCTTACAGAGGCTAAAACGGGCCCTGATGGAATATCGCATCAGCGGCCCTACCACCAATCTCTACTTTCATCGCCGGGCCATTGAAATTGATGATTTCGTCAAGGGGTCCTACGACACCCACTTTGTAGAAAAGCATTTGGCGAAAATTCTGGAAGTTCCCCAGCCCGAAAAAACCAAGGCGTTTATGGCCGCTGCCTTGGCAAAATTTTTAGAAGACCAAAAATGGCAACCGGCCGGCGATTCCGGCCAGCAGGCCGATGCGTCTCCTTGGCGCCTTGCGGGAAGGGAACGCAATTTTTCCTAATTGCGTTGGAAATGGGTTATGAAGAAACAATACACAGTCCTACATCATGACCAAGAAATGACCGTAGAGATCGATCCCCAAGATGATGGGTTTCAAATCAAACTCGGTGACACTTCTCACCACTTTAAGGTCCTGCACCACACGCAAACCCTTTGCACCTTTTTGGTAGATGAATCACAAATTTTAGAAGCTGATACCAAGTTCAGACAAGATAAGTGTGAATTGAATATCCGAAATGTACCTTACCATCTCGAGGTATTCGATCCCAAACGGCGCATGATATCCCAAAGCGAACTCACCGGCGGCGGAGGCCTCATCGCCGCACCCATGCCCGGGAAAATTGTGGAGATTAAAGTTAAGGTGGGAGACGCCGTTGAAAAGGGTCAAGCCCTTGTAGTCATTGAAGCCATGAAGATGCAAAACGAACTTCCCGCTCCATTGACGGGAATCGTTCAAGAGGTTAGTGTGGGGGCTGGGGATGCCGTCGAGGCCGATCAAAAGTTGGTCGTGGTGGCGCCAGAATAGTTCCGTTGACAGGTGCCCGGCGCTTCGTTAGTGCTCATGAAATAACTGAGCGCAAAGCCATAAGGTCCAAAAAGGCTAGTCATTCCCATGAATTATAAAAAAGCTGCCCTTGAGTACCATTCCCGGGGACGCCCCGGCAAACTTTCAGTCACCCCTACCAAGCCCTGTAGCACCCAGGAAGAACTCTCCCTAGCCTACACGCCTGGGGTGGCCGAACCCTGCCTCGAAATCGAAAAAGACCCGTTAAATGCGGCAAAATACACGGCCCGTGGCAATTTGGTGGCGGTGATCACCAACGGTACCGCCGTTCTGGGTTTAGGCAATATTGGGCCCTTAGCGGCCAAACCGGTGATGGAAGGCAAAGGGGTATTATTCAAGCAATTTGCCGACATCGACGTCTTTGACTTAGAAATCACCGAAAATAACACCGAACAATTCATCAATACGGTCAAAAGTCTGGAACCCACCTTTGGGGGCATTAACCTCGAAGATATCAAGGCCCCCGAATGTTTTTATATCGAAGAAAAACTAGTCGAGGCCATGAACATCCCCGTTTTTCACGACGACCAACACGGCACCGCCGTGATCACCAGTGCAGCCTTACTCAGTGCCTTAGAAATTACCGGTCATGATCCCAAAAAAATGAAAGTGGTCTTTTTGGGTGCCGGTGCCGGCGGGGTCGCTTGTGCCAAGATGTTTGAAGCCGTAGGCATCCCCCACGAAAATATTTTCATGCTCGATCGTAGGGGATTGGTGACCGAAGATCGCGCCGCCGAAGAACCCTATCGCGGTTACTTTGCCCAACCCGGTCCCGCCGCTGATTTAAAGGAAGTCATCAAAGGCGCCCATATCTTTATGGGGCTTTCCTCCAAGGGATTACTGACCGAAGAAATGTTGGCCTCTATGGCGCCCAATGCCATTGTTTTTGCCTTGGCCAATCCCGACCCTGAAATCGGATACCATGAGGCCTTAAAAGTGCGCCCCGATATCTTGATGGCCACAGGGCGTTCCGACTTTCCCAATCAGGTAAACAATGTCTTGGGTTTTCCGTTTATTTTTCGTGGTGCCCTCGATGTGGGTGCCACGAAGGTCAATGAGGCCATGAAATTGGCCGCAGCCCATGCCTTAGCCGCCCTTGCCAAAGAGGCCGTGCCCCTTTCGGTATGCCAGGCCTACAACGCCAAGTCCTTGGCCTTCGGTCCCAAATACATCATTCCCAAGCCGCTGGACCCCAGAGTCCTGCTCTATGTGGCTCCCGCAGTGGCCAAGGCAGCCATGGACACGGGTGTGGCCATTCGCCCTATCGAAGACTTTGAGGCCTATCATCTTCGTCTGCAGAAACTCATCGAACTCAAGTTTACCCGTGACGATCTCATTGAAATGAAGTCCACCAAATTTATTCCTTCGTTTGCGGTTTCGAAATAACGCGTTCTAATACTTGGGCTTTCCCAGTGCGCTACCTTAAAAGTTAGCGGGCCAAGTGCCAATTGACCCGTCAGAAAATCCATGCGAAGATAATGGGACCAGTCGGTTCCGGGGGTCCCTATCAGAAGGAGTATTTACCATGGTGCAGCGAGCTAAAAGGCGTTTTTTCAGTTTATTTTCAATCGTTTTGAGTTCGATTCTAACTTTATTCAGCGGCGCAAAATCCATTCAAGCCCAATCGGATTCGGGTAAGCAGAATGTAGATTTTACCACCCCTTCGGCCTGGTCTGAACTTAGAACGGTTGCTCCCAGTAAGGCCTACATGATTCGTCCTGACGATCAGTCCGGCAACAAACCCAGTAGTGCCCTCCAGTCGACCCAACCCAATCCATCTGGTACCGTTCCGAACAGCGCCCTAAAAATACATCAATCGGGCACCAAACCTAGCGATGCCCTGGCGTCCCAGCAGAACAATACATCGGGGACCACACCCACTCAAATGGCGATTCGAAACCAAGGGGCCCCTTCTAGCAATTTCCCGAGTCAAGCCCTTAAGATCCACCAAAAGGGATCCGCAGGGGCCACTCCCAGTGGTGCGCTTTTAGAAGACCAGGGAGGGGCATCGGGCACCACCCCCAACACTGTACGCCAAGTGGAGCAACCGAGTACCGCCTTAGCCTCACAACAAAAGTTAGAAGAAAACACCCCTTCCCAGGCCTTGCAATTTTTCGCACGACCCAATGCTGCCTTTAAGGTTCACATGAACGCTCCCGAAGAGAGTGCCTTCGAAGTTTGGCTCACCCAGCAAGGCTTTCAGAGCCAAAATCTGAACGATATTGAACTCGACGCCGCCTTTACGGAATTTCGACTGGAACAGATCGAACGTCGCTTGGATCAAATGAAAATCGAGCGATAAACCTTTACCATGCCACGTCCCTTTGATTTGGAAAAATGCCGGGCCTCCATTCAAGAACGGATGGCCCGAATCGAAGGACGCCTAAAAAAGCTAAACTTAAATTGGTCTGATTTAGACAAGCTTCCTCAAAACACCCTTCCCCAACCCTTGATTTACCTAGGTCCCAGCCTGCCCTTAGAACAGGCGCAAAATATTCTTGAAGCCCAGTTTCGAGGCCCCATCGCCCGCGGGGATCTGATTCAAGCATTAGAGGCAGGTTACCGTATCTTCGGTATCGTCGACGGTGTCTTTCACCAAAACTTAACCGTAGGCATTGAAGAGATTCGCTATGCACTTGAAGCGGGGGCCACCATCTACGGAGCTTCCAGCATGGGTGCCCTCAGGGCCGCCGAAACTTATCCCTTGGGAATGATCGGCATCGGTCAAATATATCAATGGTATCGCGATGAAACCGTGGATTCCGACGATGAAGTGGCGCTATGTTTTGAGGCTGGCTCCAAAATTAGTCTGAGCGAACCCTCTGTTAATTTGCGCGCCACATTGAATTTTTTAACCCAAACCCGGCAACTGACGACAGAGCAATGTGGACAAATCTTGGCGAGCTATTTGTCCCTACATTTCTCCCAGAGAAATCTGCCTACATTGGAGAAAACCCTGACCACCAATTTTCCCGAGGCACAAAAATGGATTGCATTGCTTCAAAAAAATTGGGTCGATCAAAAGGCCAAGGATGCTTTTGAATTATTAACGGTCATTCGAGATAAACATGCCAATAAAGCTACCTAAGGAATTCGAAACTTATATTCCTCAATGGCCCTTAAGCCCTGAGAGAGAGGCCAAAACCTTTTTTGAAACTACTCAACGAACCTGTAGTCCCGAAACCACCTGGGAACGTCTCCGTGGGTTAAAGGAACTTGGCGGTATCACCCGGGTCTCGGACATCACTTATTTGGACTGCGTGGGTATCCCCACTTACCAAGCGGTCCGCCCCAAGGTAGATCACTATCAAGAAAATATCTCTGTTTATAACGGAAAGGGGCTAACCAAAATCCAGGCCAAGGTCTCGGCTATGATGGAAGCTTTCGAACGCCTATCCGGGGAATTAAATGGACGTCCGCTGCTCCTCAAAAGTCTAAAGGAGATGGACTCCTTCGGGCCATACGTCACTCCAGAGGAATTGATTCTACCTCCTAATGAAAAACTATTGTCTGATACTCCATTGGAATGGGTCCCCGCCTTGGAGATATTTTCCAAGAAAATCTTTTGGGTTCCTGCAGCGGCGGTATACTGCCCCTACCGGCCCGTGCTCGGAGGGCACTTTATTCCCAATTTTTCCAACACCAACGGTCTGGCCTCGGGCAACACTCTAGGAGAGGCCATCGCCCATGCCTTTTTTGAGGTCGTGGAACGGGATGCTGACACGATCACTTGGGCCACGGGAAAGGCCAGTACCATCGATTTGAATACCATCGAGAATACCTTAGTCCAACAACTACTCGAAAAATTTCAACGCGCAGGGATTCAGGTCACGGTCAAAGAAATTACCTCTGATCTGGGGGTACCATCCTTTGTGGCCTCTGCCGACGAACCCGCCACCGAGGACCCCGTCTTGCTCTGTTACGGCATGGGGACCCATTTTGATCCCAATATCGCGGTCATGCGTGCCCTTACCGAAGTAGCCCAAACCCGCTGCACCTTGATCAGCGGTCTCAGAGGCGACTTACTTGAGGAAGAATGGAAACGAAAACAAGACTACGCCAAAATGAAAAAGGATTTGGCCTATTGGTTCGAATCGGATCCCCTACCAAAGGATTTCATGGAGATTCCAACGAGAACCCATGAGAATTTTGTTTTAGATATTGAAGGATTGTTAGACCGGTTTGAAAAATGTGGATTTAAACAAGTGCTGGTTACCGACCTAACACTTCCAAACATCGGAGTACCGGTGGTTAGGGCCACTATACCCGGGATGGAGCAATCCATAGATGTGGCTCGAAAGGGCAAGCGCTTTCAAAACTATTCCAATCGTCCCCCGATTCGCGAACTCAAGCCGTAAAACCCCGCCCCTCCTAATATCTCCTAAAATGGTTGAAAAATTCTCCTGATCCCCTAAGACTGATCAGCCTTACGACCGGAAGTTCAGGAGATTCATGAAGCCCCTCGTTTCAATACTCAAGGTGTCTTTGACCCTTTATGTGGCCCTATTTTTGGCCCAGCTGGGGTTTTATTTCTTTGCCCCCTCCTTTTACGTCTCTTCGCCGGACCAATTGACCATACCCAATTTCATCATCGCCACCTTCTTGAAGCACTTTCTGGTCATTTTTATCCTCTATATGGCCTGGGGAGGGCTTTTAGGTCTCTGGAATGGCCTCCTATTACGGATCAACCGCCCCCTTTGGGAAAACAAAA
>JAJFLL010000356.1 GCA_021772695.1 Deltaproteobacteria bacterium | reverse complement strand
ATATCGCCTACCATCGCGACAAGTTTGGTCGCGCATTCGACCTTTATCTCAATGTCATGGGCGCCGACCATGGTGGTTATGTGGGGCGCATGAAGGCCGCGGTGCAAGCTATGGGTTTTGATCCAGAGAAATTAGAATTCGTTCTCATGCAAATGGTCAGCCTCATGAGAAAAGGCGAGCGGTTTGCTATGAGCAAACGTTCCGGGGATTATGTGACCTTGAAGGAGGTCATTGACGAAGTGGGTAAAGACGCCGCCCGGTTTTTCCTCTTGTTGCGATCCCATAATACCCAACTCGATTTCGATCTGGAGCTGGCCAAAGAACAATCCAGTGAGAACCCCGTCTATTATGTGCAGTACGCCCATGCGCGAATGAGTTCCATTTTTCGTAAGGCCACGGAAGAAGCCGGGTATCCCGGTGTAGATGAGATCACTGGGAACTCCCTCAAGGAGTTGGTGCTTCCCGAAGAAATCGCCTTGATTAAATTATTACTCGCTTATTCCGATACCCTGGTGCAGGCGGCTCATTTAAGGGAACCCCATCGCGTTATTTTTTACCTCCTTGAATTAGCCAAGACCTTTCAAAATTACTATACCCAGGGTAAGACCGACGAGCGTTACCGTGTCATCGGTAAAGATCAGCAGGTGACCTTGGCCAAACTCTTTTTGGTAAAAACCGTTCGGGCCGTCATCGCCTCTGGCCTGTCTATTTTAGGGGTATCGGCACCGGATTCCATGTAACCGGCCTTAAGGGAACCCAGCCTTTGCGGCGGTTCATGCCCCTTTACAGGGTGGCTAAAATATGTCACCACCTGAGTTCGGACCAAGACCATGGAAGAAAAATATCCCATTAAATTTACCCTCGGACAATTCGTCCTCCTATTGGGAGTGGCAGTGGTCTTGTTTTCCCTCATTTTTCTATTGGGTGCCCGCTTTGGTGGCCAATTATTCCCTGATTTTTATGCTAAACAATTTGGAACGCAAGGCCCCCTAGCCAGTTTGGCTCCCACAGGCCTAAGCGCCGGGGCCAAAATCGGCCCCAAGGCAAACCTCCTGGTCGATACCATTGAAGACGAAGTGGTCGAAGGCGAGGAAGAAATCTTAGAAGAAGACAATGAAGCGGCGGATTTTCCCGAATATCAGGTGGGCGCCGACGGCAGTGTCTGGGAGAAAAATGGCCGGGCCGAAGAAGAGTCCGAAAATCTCGAACCGGTGGAATCAGAATCTGTACATGTTAATCAACGTCTGATCCACACCAAGGCCGATCCCAATACGGTAATTCGCTTTAAATCCAGCGGAAACAGCCGTTTTACCGTTGAAGTGGCCGATTATTTCGATGAATTTTTGGCCTCCCACAAAATCACTGAGTTAAAAAACCAGGGCCTCGAGGCCTATATCCATATCAAAAACCCCGGTTCCGAAGCCCCCACATTCTCCGTCAGGGTGGGGGCCTTTGCCGATCGCAGCTTGGCAGAACGCTTTGCCACCGATGTGAGCAACAAGCAAAACCTGGAACTAAGAGTAGTCCAAATGAATTAAAATTTAACCCTTTTACCCGTTATTCCCCAAATAATGGAGTGAATGGCGAGTCGCTGAGTCTTTGCCGATTGCGGCTAGGTGCCAGGCTTTGCCTTCCGTGTGGGCAAAAATCAAACCCGAGAATTCCAGGTGGTACAAAACTATTAATAAATAACCCAACGCCCACTCCGCACGAAATGGAGTGGGTGGCCGGGCGGGGGCCCCCCGCCGCCCGCAGCTTGCGAGGACGGTGGGGGTGCAGACCGGACAGGACCCGCTCCATTTCGTGCGGAGTGGGTGTTGGCACTCCGCCACCCGGCCGAATCGCCATTCTTGACACTACATCTAGGGTCATTTACTGTCGTAGCCCCATGGTTTCCCGAAAAAAAATCAGCACAACCGTGGACATCACCGAAGAGCAGAACGAGAAATTAAAACGGCTCAATGAAAAGACCAAGGTTCCCATTGCCGAATACATCCGCCAGGGCATTGACCTGATATTGGAACGGCATAAGGCCGATTTGCCAGGGGAACAATTGGCCTTGTATGAGGAGTCCGAGCCAGGCCCTCCCAAACCTTAAGCCCATGAAACATATTCGCAATTTTTCGATAATCGCCCATATCGACCATGGGAAATCCACTCTAGCCGATCGCTTGATGGAGGCCACCGGTGCCATCAATGAACGGGAGCGCAAGGACCAATTGCTCGACAAGCTGGAATTGGAACGGGAGCGCGGCATCACCATCAAGGCCCAAACGGTGCGACTGGAATACCGGGCCAAGGACGGCATCACCTACGAGCTCAATTTGATCGATACACCGGGGCACGTGGATTTCAATTATGAGGTGTCCCGCTCCTTAGCCGCCTGTGAAGGCGCTATTTTGGTGGTGGATGCCAGTCAGGGGGTTCAGGCCCAAACCTTGGCCAATGTTTATCTGGCCCTCGAACACGATCTAGAAATTTTTCCAGTGCTCAATAAAATTGATTTGCCTGCTGCCGATCCCGATAAGGTGAAGCAAGAGATCGAAGATGTCATTGGGCTCGATACGGCTTTGGCCGTCAATGTATCGGCGAAATCGGGTTTAGGAATTCCAGAGGTCTTGGAAGGTCTGGTCAAAATTATTCCGCCACCCAAGGGAGAAATTGCCAATACCACTCAGGCTTTGGTTTTTGATTCCTGGTTTGACTCTTACCAAGGCGTGGTAGTGTTGCTGCGGGTATTTGAAGGCCAGATCCAAAAGGGCGATGAAATATTTTTTATGGCCACCCAAAAGAATTATCTAGTGGATAAAATCGGTGTGTTTACTCCTTATGCAAAGGAGGTGTCCTCATTAGACGCCGGCGAAGTGGGTTTTGTTACTGCCGCCATTAAAGATATTCGCGATATCAAGATCGGCGATACGGTGACTTTGGCCAAGAACAAAGCGCCGATACCTTTGCCGGGTTTCAAAGAAGTCAAACCCATGGTGTTTTGCGGAATTTACCCCACCGACTCGGGAGAATACGACGCCCTGAGAAGTTCTTTAGAAAAATTGGCCCTAAACGATTCTAGTTTTCGCTATGAGCCGGAAACCTCCTTGGCCTTAGGCTTTGGGTTCCGTTGCGGATTCTTGGGCCTATTGCATATGGAAATCATTCAAGAGCGTCTGGAGCGAGAGTACGACTTGAGCCTGATTTCCACCGCGCCCACGGTGGTATACCGGGTGCATACGCAAACCGGTGAAGAAATTTTAGTAGATAATCCCGCAAAATTGCCGGCGGCCCAAGATGTGGCCAACATCGAAGAGCCGTTTATTCATGCCACCATTCATGTTCCTAGTGAGTTTGTGGGTTCCATTATTCAGCTGTGTGAAGGCAGACGGGGTACGCAAATAAAGATGGATTACCTGACGGCCGAGCACCTCGCCCTCGAATACGAATTACCCTTGAGTGAAATCGTCTTTGATTTTTACGATAAGCTTAAATCGATTTCGAAGGGTTATGCGTCTTTTGATTATCATATGATCGGGTATCGTCCCGACCAATTGGTTAAATTGAATATTATGATCAACGGAGACGTGGTTGATGCCCTATCGGTAGTCATTCACAAGGCGCACGCTCAACGCAAAGGCAGAGAATTGTGTGAGAAGCTTCGTGAGATTATTCCTCGGCAGCAATTTGAAGTGGCGATTCAAGCGGCCATCGGAGGCCGAATCATCGCCAGAGAGTCGGTGAAGGCCATGCGAAAAAACGTGCTTGCGAAATGCTACGGGGGTGATATCACCCGAAAACGAAAATTATTAGAAAAACAAAAAGAAGGAAAGCGTCGCATGAAACAGGTGGGCAATGTAGAAATTCCGCAAGAAGCCTTCCTCGCTGCCCTTAAAATCGATTA
This sequence comes from Deltaproteobacteria bacterium, assembly GCA_021772695.1. Lineage (GTDB taxonomy): Bacteria > UBA10199 > UBA10199 > DSSB01 > DSSB01 > JAJFLL01. Next base: position 6,065 of record JAJFLL010000356.1, on the reverse strand, counting down.
ATTGATCATTTCACTATGACTTCACCGACTCAGAAAAAAAAGAAATCTCAAATTCGCGAATACGCCGAAGCGCTTTTAACGGCGGTTTTAATCGCCTTTTTTCTTCGCGCCTTTGTGGTCGAGGCCTTCAAGATTCCCAGCGGTTCTATGATTCCGACACTTGTGGTGGGTGATCATATCTTTGTTAATAAATTTATTTATGGCATTCGTATTCCTCTGACCAAAAAATGGCTCGCCCATTTCAAAGAACCGAAGCGTGGTGAGACCATCGTATTTATCTATCCTGAAAATCCTAAGCTCGATTTCATCAAGCGCGTGGTGGGGGTGCCCGGCGATAAAATTCGTTTGGACGGTGATGATCTCTACGTGAATGGCGAAAAAATTCGTACTCAAGCCGTTCAGGTCAAGGGCATCGATCCTGACAACTCACATCGGATCGACCTCATTCCCGATGAAAATTTTCCCGAGGGTGAAAATTTCACCGAAATTCCCACTTATCCTGACTGGACCGAATATCAAGTCTTTCTGGAACAATTGGGTGAACATACCCATCTCAAACAAGAGGGATCCTTTGATTTTGTGCGAAATCGCGAGATTGAAGTCCCGCCTGGTAAGTTGTTTGTCATGGGCGACAACCGCGATAACTCCCGAGACTCCCGAGAGTGGGGCTTTGTCCCCTTAGAGAATGTAAAAGGGCGGGCCATGTTTATTTGGCTTTCCTTGCGCCATGATCCTCAAGGCAAGATCGCTGGAGTCCGGTGGGATCGCTTCGGCCAACCCATTCCTTAATCGCTATCTCGACTGCTCCACCATTCCAAAAATCGTGAACTAAGCGATCTCTGAGAGGAGTTCGCTGATTCGGCACTTGAAACGTCTGTTGAGCTCTCTGGAATCGATATGGATTCTTGTGCAGGGTAACCCAATGGTGGTCGGCCATGATCGTGGTTGGGGCTTAATCCGCTGAGTTTCCAACCGGAAAATATCCTCGTCAGGGGAGGCAGGCTGAGTTCCATGGGCCCATCGGTGGCGTTGGGATTGTCATTGCCGGCCTCGATGGGAAACCGCAATTGGTACCTACCGGAACGAAGGGGCACACTCTCACCACGCAGATAATAGCGACCTTGGATCCATAATCCGAAATTGGAACGAACCGTTACCCAATAACGGGGTTGGCCTTGGTGGACGGCAATGCGCACATCAAAATGATTTCGAGAAATATATTTTTGATTAAAAAAATGGGGCTGATGTAGCCGGCCGAAATTTAAGTCCGCCTGGGATGGACGAAACCCTACGGTAGTATCGCGGTCGCCGTAGCGCAGTCGAACTTCAGGTACCAAGGAGGCACTTCCCCCTAAATCATCTAGGAGCAGGCGAGTGGTGTAGGTGCGTCCGTCCCTAAAGATGCGCAGTAATATAGTGTCGCCGATTTCTCCCACTTCTGGTTGATCCACCCCTCGGTATCCTCGCAGGGGCAGGGGTCCTTCGGAGCCCATTCTTGCAATTTGAAAAAATTGGCGTGCCGGACCCACTAGACGAAATCGATCGTCGCTGCGATTGCGCATCAAACGCATGGATTCCAACGGAAATACATCGCCGGGATCCAAGGCCACACGGTGAATGGGCCCGGGCGGCAAAGAGTTTTCAGTAAGGTCCCAATGAAGAAACAGGGGGTCTTGAATGCCTCGTTCCGAATCGGCTTCCATCTGCAGTTCGGCTAAGGGAATACGGTCATGACTGGTGATTTCAATATAATTATTTCTTCCCGGCCTGGGACCTTCCGGCGTGTATACTCTTTCCGCTTTTCCATAGAGGCGCCCAAAGGCCAAGGTGGTTCCCGGATCCAGGGTGAGGGGCTCAGAGCCTGGGCGCAGCCGGTGCCAATTTCCTTCACGCAAATGCCAGACTAAATCGGGGGTCAAGGTTTCCGGCAGGCTATCTTCCCCGGTAATGGATTCCCACTGACCCTGGCGCAATCGCCAAATAGGATCTGCGTCGATTAGATCTGAAAGCCGTTCCGGAACCCTAAGTGTTACCGCCCCATCATCTAGATATTCCAATAAACCAAAACCCTCCCTGGGCAATACCCGGGTCTCTGCAGGATCTTCGAGAAACTGAAAGCTCTCGCGATTCAGTAAAATACGGCGGCGTTGGGTACCGTCCAACATTTGGGGGTCGGAGCGAACTTCACCCTCAGGGGTTTGGATGCTGAATTGGTATTGGGGTCGAACCGAACTGTCCTGGAACAGTCCTTCACTCTGAGTGTTGGCGGGTAGCAATAGCGGGGTGGGGCGCTCGGATACTTCGGGGAGCGGAGCCCCGGGCTCCATGGCCTCTGGAGCCAATAAAACCAGGTGTTGCCTGCCTTCAGGTCCCACCATGACGGGCGTGTGTCCTTGTCGCATCCAGGCCTCAAAATTTTGGGTGATGCCTGGGTGGCGGTATTCTTCTCGCGCCAAGCGTTGCAAGACTTCTTGGCGGCGGCCGCGCAAGGCCGGGTTGCGTCGCATACTGTGTTCTAACAGGCCGATTAAATTTTGGGTTCGTGTGGGTCCCAAAACCGGCATCCACTCATTGACAAACAATGGGCCTAAGCTTCGTCCGATTCGAGAACCAGGCATGCCTAACTCGCGGGACATACTGATGCGGCGTCGCACCTGACGTAAGCCCGCCCCGCCCAATTCAAAACCGAGAAAGGTGAGGTAATGACTTGCGGCCTCGTCTCCACTGGTTTCCCAGCGGCCTGTTTCCATGCCACGGGCGGTAACCCCTAAGCCCCAGGCGAGGGAGCCCCCGGTGACTAAACTGGCACCATGGGCAAGTAGTGGGCGCCAAGTGAAAGTTCGGCCCAAGACATGGGTTTGGGCTTCACTGCGCCCCAAAAATCGATGCATTCCTAAATTGGCTGCGGCGGCTCCACAAAAGACGACGGAATTGATGGTGGCACCGGTGAGAATGTCCTCGGCATAGTGGGTGCGAAAGCCATCGGCAGAACGGGCATGATTTTGCAGCACGGCACCAGCGGTACCCAACACCACACCGGTACCCAAGCCGTGGGCTAGGGCGGCACTCGTGCGCAGATGGCCTCGAGGTGCTAAGAGTCGAGCTAAGCGTGTGGCCCGACCGAGCCGACCGATGGCCAATGCCGGTAGTAGCTCCGCATACAAGACGCCGAATCCCATGGTGGCCAGGCTTTCAGTCGAGACCAATGACGACAAAATACGTAAGGTACGGGACGATAAACTCTGCAATTCGGTTAAGCGTTCACCGGAACGCCGCACCACCATGGTGGGTAGGTTCCAGGGCGAGTCCCCGGCCTCGGTTTCTTGGGTGAAGAGGTGTAACACCGCTGCCGCCGCTGCCGTCTCGTGGTCTTCCCCTTCAGCGACCTGCTGTAAAAAAAATTCTAAAAGTTCTTGGCTATGGGCCTCATGGGATTGATCCTGTGTTTCGGGTAGGTTCAAGGTTTCCAACCATTCGGCAATGGGCAAATGTGGCGATAATTCCGCCAAGGCCGTCAATTCCTCTCGTCCCGCAGCACCGCGACGAAAGAGTTCTTGGGCGGCCCCCTGGGGGTCTGTGGGCAGATGCAAGGCCTCGAGATCGGCGGCATAGCCTTGCAGTTGTTCCGCCAAACGACGAATGGGATGTGCGCCTCGATTCAATTCGAGGACCTGTTCGAGGAGGTGAGAGCCACCGCTAGTATGCCAATGTCGCATATTCGTCAGGCCTTCATGAACCAAACCCCACCACTGCTCCCAAGACTCCACACCACTTTCTTCCCAAATGGCCTGAACCCGGGGCGCTAAGGCTTCTGAATTTTCCAAAAGATTTTGCAGAGCGGATTCGGGCGAACCTTGGAGGGTGCGACCGTAAAGCATTGCTAAAGATTCGTTGAGATCGAGTTCCGGGTGCTGTTGGTTCCAAGCGGCTAGGGTCAATCCCAAAACCTGATAGCGCAATTGGACTTCCCTTTCGGAGTCCTCGTTCCAGAGATCGAGGGTAGCCCCGATTTGCATCAGGATGTCGCTGGAAAAACCATTGACCCATGCTCCCATGGCTTCGCCGGGACTGGGAAGATCTAGGTTGTCTAAGAGCGATAAATAGTTGGGTTGTTGTAAAAAATACTCTTCCCACCTGGTGACCCAGCTTGGCCTTTCACCGGGTTGTGTACTGCGGCTCTGCAATTCACTTCTCAAGGCCTGAGACCAACGTTGGACTTCTTGTGGGTGATTTTCCCAGAGGGCTTCCTGTAGACGAATTTCCTGGTATAGAGCGGTTAGTTCATGGCGAGACGGAATTTCGTTTTGCTCCATGTGGGTGTAATAACGGATCAACGGACGGTGCAACTGCCTCAGTAAATTTTCAAAAAGTGGAATCCATTCCGATGCCATGCGATTAAAAGCTGTCATTTCGGGAGGAATGTCTTGCAGGTATCGAAGGGTGGCATGGGTAAATTGGGTGGTGGCATAGAGGTAGCGGAATCTTTCATAGTCGCTGTACTCTTCACCGGACTCCAATATATTTTGATAGTCCTGCACCCATGCGGTCATCTCCCTCAAGGTGGAACGGTTTTGTTCCACGTCCTGGTGGGGCAATAATAAAAAGGCGTCGCGCAAGGCGAAGTAATAACCTTCGCGATACCCGTCGCGGATCCAACGTCTGGCTTGAGTAAGACCTTGGGTCAAGGTGCGGGCACCACTACTGCCCCGATCCCGATGCAATTGGGTGCTGAAGGGACGAGAGATACCCTGCAGCAGATGCTGGGCCTGATCATTATATCGCACGAATGCGGATCTTTCCTCAGATTGCAAAAGGGGGCCGGTGGCATCGCGAGGTAGTAATTCCTCCCGTGGTGGCAGTTCTGGTGCACGAATGCCTAAGATATAATTTCGAAAACCTGGTGAACTCATTTAGCTTCCTTATTGCCCCCGACTGCCGAGATGGCGATAGACGATCAGGCCCACATTGTCGGGGCTGAAGGCGCCAAGGTGTTGGCCACCCTCGGCGGCAGAATACATGTGACCTTGTCCGTCCATATAAGTACCCTGCAGGGCACCCCGTTGGATCAAGAGCCGGCCACCGGCCGGAACTTGTCGAATCAAGCCCCGCAATCCCTGACGGTAGAGGGCCTGGTCGCGAATGACCTGGGCGATCTCACCAACCTGCTGTCGTCCGTGCATCATGGCAGCCAATTCTTGGCTGAGGAATTGGCCTTCGATGCCGTCGCTCATCAACATAATAATATCATTGGGCGTAAGTCTCAGGGCTTCAGGACGGTAGACGACGGGATTGGGATGCCCCTCCGCATCGGCGACTCGGTGAATGGCTGAAAGGTGTTCGCCGGCGCGTCCCAAAAAGGAACCGATGTGATTGGCCATGGGAGCCGAGTGCATATGTGCCGTATCCATGGAGGTCGGATGTAGATCGCGAACCCGGCCCACATAGTTGTCGGGCATGGCGACGCGTTCGATTTGATAACTGCCATCTACTTGCCAGCGAGCCACGAAGACTTGAGTGTCTCCGATTTGGGCAAACTCTACTCTTCCCGTCGGGTCGACTCGAATGGCACTGGCCGCTGCGCCAGAGGTCCCCCTACCCGCGGGAGGGGGAGGCAATTGTTGTACTTGGGCGTGGGCCGCTTCAAAGGCTTCAAATAAGGTGCCGCTAGGGTAGCCCACCAGAAAATCAAAAAAACCTCGGATCGCAGCGGCGCTGGCTAAGTCACCGCCATGATGACCGCCCATTCCGTCGGCCACCATCATGACGCCGCGACCCTCGGGGTCGATCCAAAAACCTACACCGTCTTCGTTTTGTTCCCTTCCGCCCACTTCGGTTAAGGCGCTGATTTCTCCCAAACGGGACAAACGACGTTCTACGAAGGCCTGACGAGGCGCACCGGGTAAATTGTCTTCGACGCCAAAAAATGGGGAGTGTCCCGGTTGCACCTCCTGAGTCTGGGATGGATCCATGACCACCGCACGTGGCCCCGAAGCTTCAGAAGCTTCGGGGCTTGCCGAATCCGATCCCAGAAGTTCTTGGGCTTCGGCGACCCGCCGTTGTAATTC
>JAJFLL010000355.1 GCA_021772695.1 Deltaproteobacteria bacterium | reverse complement strand
GATTCTTTCTAATTGTCTTGCTACCATGATTAAACGGACTCCACGATTAATAGCATCGGGCCTCTCCTCCATGATTTTGATAAGATCGTGACGAATTTTATCTTCCAGGTCGTCGACTTCATCATCAGAGCGGCAGATGGTCCGAGCCCGATGGGCGTCTTTATCGACGAAGGCCTGCAGGGCTCCATGAACCATGGCTTGGCTTTTTTCAGCCATCAAAGGTAAATCAATGTAGGGCTTTAGGGTATCTTCTTGATTGAGTTCCAAAACTTGTTCGCAAATATTGACGGAAAGATCCCCCATGCGTTCCAGATCGGTTGAAATTTTCATACCCACGGCAACAAACCTAAGATCAACCGCTGCCGGTTGATGTAATGCCAGGATTTTCAAGCAAAGGTCGTCAATTTGAACTTCTAGTGCGTTGACTTCCTTGTCTTGATCGATAACCTCTCTGGCCATGTTAGAATCACGTTTGATGAGGGAAGTGATCGATTGGGAAATCATGGATTCGACCAAGGAACCCATCTTTAGGATGGACTGTTTCAAGTCATGAAGATCTTGAGCGAAAATTTTATCGGTATGTTGTGGCATTAACCAAACCGCCCTGTGATATAGTCCTCAGTTTGTTGTTGTGAGGGGTTAGTGAATATTTTTTCGGTCTCGTCGAATTCTATTAGTTTACCCATATAAAGAAACGCCGTCTTGTCGGACACCCGGGCGGCTTGCTGCATGTTATGAGTAACGATGACAATAGTATAGTTTTTTTTCAATTCCTGAATTAGCGATTCTATTTTTGCTGTGGCTACGGGATCGAGGGCGGAACAGGGTTCATCCATCAATAAAATTTCAGGTTGATTGGCTATGGCCCGTGCGATGCATAGTCGTTGCATTTGGCCTCCTGAAAGACCTAGGGCACTGTCGTTCAGACGGTCCTTGACCTCACTCCAAAGGGCCGCGGCCTTTAAGCTGGTTTCGACTACTTCGTCGAGACGTCCCTTATTGTTTTCCCCATTAATTCTCAGGCCAAAAACCACATTTTCGTAAACGGATTTTGGAAAGGGGTTACTTTTTTGAAAGACCATCCCCACACGCTTTCTAAGTGACATGACTTCTAAGAGGGGGTCAAAAATGGATTTGCCGTCAATACTGATATTTCCTTCGTGGTGGGATTCATCGATTAGGTCGTTCATTCGGTTGACACTTCGAAGCAAGGTGGATTTTCCACAGCCGGATGGTCCGATTAGCGCGGTGACCTCTTTGGGAAGCACTCCTAGACTAATTCCGAACAGAGCCTGTTTGGGGCCATAGAAAAAATCGAATTCTTGAATGTCGATCAAAGTGCCGTTAGAAATTTCCGGTTGCATACTTTTTCCTAAGTCTTTCTCTTAGCAGGATGGCGCCCAGATTCAATACCAGAATCAGTGCAATCAACAAGAGAGTAGTGGCAAATACCATAGGAATAGCCGCCTCCGAATCGGGAGATTGAAAGGCCAGATCGAAGATGTGAAACCCGAGGTGCATGAATTTTCGATCGAGATGAACGAAGGGGAAAGTCGTATCTAGGGGTAGGGAGGGTGCTAATTTGACGACTCCCACCAACATCAGGGGTGCCACCTCGCCCGCGCCTCGGGCCATGGCCAAAATGGCGCCGGTCAAAACTCCAGGAGCGGCGGCCGGTAGGATCACTCGGCGAATACTTTGCCATTTGGAAGCCCCTAGTGCCAAAGCCCCTTCACGGGCTCCCCGAGGCACCGAGGCGAGGGCCTCTTCGGTGGATACGATCACCACAGGAACCGTCAATAAGGCCAAGGTCAAGGAAGCCCAAAAGATACCCCCGGTCCCAAAAGTGGGCGTCGGGAGGCGGTCCGAGAAAAATAACGAGTCAATGGAACCACCAACCATGTAGACAAAGAATCCAAGACCAAAAACGCCGAAGACGATAGAGGGAACGCCAGCCAAGTTATTTACTGCGATGCGGACCAGCCTCAATGCTAATCCCGATTTGGCATACTCGCTCAAATAGATCGCCCCTAATACGCCGAAGGGAACTACGGCCAAGCTCATTAACACGGTCATGACCAAGGTGCCAAAGATGGCTGGGAAAACTCCACCTTCGGTATTGGCTTCCCTTGGAGCTTCGACAATAAAGCTTCCTATGTGCCGCCAAAACATGCCCAGTCGATCAAAAAATCCCAATTGATTGGGAAAATAATATTCGACGACTTGGCCCACAGCTAATTCCCGTTGTTCTCCATTGGCCAGTCGGTAAATGAGGGTGGGGTTATCTTGAAGTGTTCTAAGTTCTCGGGCCTTATTGGCTAGTGCTTCATATTGAGTCTCAAGCCCAGATTTTTTTTCCACTAAGGAAGCGATGTTGTCTTGTTGAGTTTCATTCCCTTGAAGATTCTTTAGTTTTCTCTCGATGGATTTGATCTCGCGATTGATTTTGCCGATTTTATTTTTCTCAAGATCTTCAATTTGTTCCCATCGCTCGTGGGCCTCCGTGACTTTTATATCTAGGTTCGGTAGAAAATTTTGGGCACCGAAAGGAATTTCGGTGCCATCCTTTAACCGTAGGGCAATGGGGATACCCAGTGCCTTACCGTATTCCATTCGTTCGATCCAGATAACCTCCGGAGGCAAGGTCTTCGCCTTGATGTCGGAGGAAGAAATGAAACGAAAGGCTTGGCCTAAACTTTCACGGTTGCCTTGAAAGATTTGTATTTCGGTGCCGGCATCAGGGCCGTGGGCTGCAGATTTATTTTGCTTTAGTACCTCAGGGCCCAAAACCAATTCCGTACCGAGAGTGTCGTCACCTGAACGAATGGACCATAGTGGAGCTCGCTCCGGCCAAAACACCTCCAAACCACGATACATAATTAAGCCAAGAATGCTGGCTACCATTAATATCCCAACGCTTAATCCCAAAGCGGTAAGCCAAACCCAGGGTTCACCACTTGGGGTTATTTGTTTGGTTCGTTTCTTCATCTATAAAGCCTTAAACTTTTTTCGAATTCTCTGGCGCATCATTTCAGCTATGGAATTCACCCCGAAGGTCATTAAAAACAATACGAGGGAACCTAAAAACAATGCTCGATACAAGGTGCTATGGAACGGGGCCTCCGGTAACTCAACCGCCAGGTTGGCCGAGAGGGTGCGCATTCCTGAGAAGATATCAAAATCTAAAATAGGGGTGTTGCCGGTAGCCATTAATACGATCATGGTTTCTCCGACCGCACGTCCGAATCCAATGATGATGGCTGAGAAAATCCCAGCGGTTGCTGCGGGCAGAATAACTTTGAAGGCGGTTTGCCAGCGACTCGCCCCCAAGGCCAGTGCCGCGGATCGTAGGGAATTGGGAACGGCGGCAAGACTGTCTTCAGCTAAGGTAAAGACGATGGGAATGACGGCAAATCCCATGATCAAGCCGACCACTAAGGAATTGCGTTGTTCAAAGGCGCTGCCCGTTTTTGCCGTCCACCAGAGACGAAAGTCCGCAATGACTCCTCCGGTTTGGGGGTCGGGAACGGTGAAAACCCACTTTTCTAAAATGGGGCCCGCCTCCCAGGCCAACCAAGAAAAGAGACAGAGCATTGGCAACAGCAATAGCCATTCCCGGCCTGGTTTTAACTTCGTCTTCAAGGTCTGAGGCAATTTCTGCCAAAGGGCGCCGAAGGCCAATATGGTCGGAGGTAATACGAGGATAACCAGGATCAATGAGGGAACAGCATTTTCAATGCGAGGTGCCAACCACAGAGCGGCCAAGAACCCAAGGATGACTGAAGGTAGGGAGGCCATGATTTCCATGATGGGTTTAATCACTTTTTTTAAATTAGGGTCGAGAAATTGGGAAGTGTAGACGGCGGCCAGCAGAGAAATCGGTACCGCAAAGAGCATGGCATAGAGGGTACCTTTCAAAGTTCCGACGATGAGGGGAATCAAGGAAAGCTTGGGCTCGAAGGCGTCGGATCCACCGGAGGATTGCCAGGTGTATTCGGGGCCGGGCGCTCCTTCGTACCAGATTTTACCGAAAAAGGCCTTCCATCCGCCTTCAGGGTGGGGATCGATTAAATCATATAAATGAAGGGCATCCGGGGCTTCGAATAGGGCCAAACGGTGATATTTTTTACTAAGTGCGGCTCCCAACAAGGGACCGGAAAAATCCTCTTCCCACCGGATGGCCTCGGTGGTTCCGTAGTTCAAGGCGGCATGGGGACCGCTGGTCACCAAAAAGGCCCGGTTCCGCAAGCTTTTGGCAAATTTTTCGGCGGCGCCCGGCAAGTCAGGAAAGCTTTTAACTTGCACCCAACGCCGCTCGGTTTCTCCATGGGGTATCAAAAGACTGAAAACCACATTTTTCCCGCCGGAGTGAGTTAAATAAACCGAGGCACCACCCAATAACAGGTCCATGGAGGCCACGCTTGGATTAGGTAGCCCTTGAAACGGCACAAAACTTTGTTGCTTGGTCCAGGTATGATTTTTGGAAATAAAATATTGGATTTCACCAGAATCTAGAGCCACCAAGATGGCATTACCCGATTCATTGACTTGAAGTTTCCGAGGTTTGGAAGGGAAGGGGTCGGAAATGATCTCGGGGTTTCCTGGCTTTAGATCCCCGCTGCCCATCATGGTTTCTTCTTGCAGCAAAGGTAAGATGTGGACTTGGGTTTGATCACCCATTTGCACCAATGCGGCCAAAAGGATCCCATCCTCTTGACCTCCTAGAGCTAAATCCAAAAGGGTCGGATTGGCCCCTGTCCCTGTCTCTGCCTCTTCCTCTGCCTCTGGGTCGGTGGCAGTTTTTTGTAGGTCGAAAATCGGACTCATCACCCAATCGAAATTAATTTTGCGTTGGTCCTGATCAAAATTGGGTGAAAATTTTAACTGGATCCACCGAGCTTGGCCCAAGGCATTGCCATATAAAAGTCGTTGGGAATCGGGCAAGTAGCGGTAAAACTTCCAATCGTTATTTGTCTCGAAGGGCGCCACCCATTCGGGTGCTTGACTAGGGGCATTGGATCGAAAAAAAGCAATCCTACCGTTTGCGGTGGCCATAAAGGGAATCTCACCCCATTCGTCTAAACCGATGGCACCTAGAGCCCCGGGGTTTTGGTGAAAACTTGCGACCCTTTGGACTTCGGCCTTAAAGAATAGGGGCAAAACCTGACTTAGAATGAAAACAAAAATGCCGAGGACAGAAATAATAATGCCCATGCCGCCGATACGAATGATCTGGCGCATCATTCTGTCTTGTCTTACCACACGCTTCGAAGTGCTATAGACTTTTTCGCTTTGCTTGGATGACATTCGATACATGAGTAGAAAAACAAGCGATGGTCTTTAAAAACCACCGCCCTTTACTCTTATCCTAAAATGATTTCTTCAGTCATAGTTTGCTGGTGGTCCCTTGAACGATCTGGGACGGCAAGGGGTAATATCCGTCCTTGACCACAATTTTTTGCCCCTCTTGGGATTGAACAAATTTGATAAACTCTTGGGTCAAGGTGTCTAAGGGTTGGCCAGGCTTCTTATTGACGTAGATGTAAAGAAATCTAGATAAGGGATATTTCTTGCTCATGGAATTTTCCACGGTGGGTGCGTAGTGTACGCCGGCGACTTTGCCAAGGGGAACTACCTTCACCCCTGAAGTTTTATAGCCGATTCCCGAGTACCCGATACCGCCTAAGTCCGATGCCACGCCTTGCACCACAGCCGAGGATCCCGGTTGTTCTTTGACCGTGGTTTTGAAATCCCCTTTATCTAAAACTTGGTCTTTAAAAAACCCATAGGTTCCCGAGGCAGAATTACGGCCATACAAAGAAATGGGTTTGCTGGCCCAGGTGCCGGTGAGTCCTAAGTCGCCCCATGTCTTGACCTCCTTTCCGCCGCGCTTACGGGTGCTAGAAAAGATGGCATCCACCTGGGTCAGGTCGAGTCCAGCAATGGGATTATCCTTATGGGTATAGACAGCCAGGGCATCGATGGCCACTTTGATCTCAGTGGGTTTGTAGCCGTATTTTTTTTCAAAGGCGTCGATTTCAGTGGGCTTCATGGCCCGGCTCATGGGGCCGATTTGGGCCGTCCCAGAAATAAGCGCCGGCGGTGCGGTGGAAGATCCCTTACCCTCTATTTGAATGTTGACGTTAGGATACAAGGCCTTAAATCCCTCCGCCCAGTAGGTCATAAGATTATTCAGGGTATCGGATCCGATGGAATTGATGTTTCCCGATATGCCGCTTACCCTTTGGTAGGTGGGGAGCTTGGCGTCTACGGCGGTAGCGGCCTGGGTTTGAGGTAAGCCATTGAGACCAACCGAAAATCCAAAGGCCAATAGGATGAATAGGGGGGTTAATAAGTGCTTTTTCATAGAGATCCTCGTCTTCCAAAGTGCGAAGGTTATCGACCATAGCTCTGTGACAATTGGGTGACAGAGCCGTTACAAATTTCCATCAGTTTATGATGAAGCCATGGCGGCACCATGAAAGATGAGTAACAAATAGGTTAAGTTTTTTCGGTAGGTAGGGGTAGGGTAAAGGAAAATTGGGAGCCCTGGCCCTCAGTGCTTTGTGCGACGACTTGCCCGCCGTGGGCCTGGACCAAGTGTTTGACAATGGCCAATCCCAGACCGGTGCCGCCTTGGTCACGGGACCGCCCTTTGTCGACTCGATAAAATCTTTCGAAAATATGGGGTAGATTTTTGGCGGGAATGCCCATGCCCGTATCGGCAACGGTGAAATTGGCAAAGGAGCCATTGTCCTCTGCACTGATCTCAATGGTGCCACCCTCTCGATTATATTTAATGGCATTCTGTAAGAGGTTCACCAAGATTTGTTTGAATAAGGCAGGTTCTCCACTCACGGTTATCTCTGGGGCTAGATCCCATTTTAAGATCAATTTTTTTCGCTGCAATTCGTCTTCAAAGGCGCTGCGAGTCTCTTCAAGGATCGGTAAGGCGGCAAAGGCCTTAGGCTTTAATGGGGAACGGCCTGATTCGATTTCAGACAATCGCAACAGGTCTTCGATTAGATTTTCTAAATGTTTTGAGTTGAGATGAATTTTTTCTAAGAACCTTTTTCGGGTAGTCTCATCATCGATTCCACCTCCCAGCAGGGTTTCGGCATAGCCTCTTATGCTGGTTAGGGGCGTCTTAAGTTCATGACTGACATTGGCGACAAAGTCACGGCGTGACCTTTCTAAATTTTTGATATCGGTAACTTCGAAAAAGGCCAATACCGCACCAGTGGTACTTTGATGGGTTTTTAACGGTGAACAGTGAACCATGAAGTGGCGTTCCTTTCCTTGAATATTTAAGGGGATGCCTTTTTCTTTTGGATTTTTCGTTTTTAAAGTCTCGACGAGTACATCGTGAAGAGGTTTATTGATCAGAACCTCTAATACGGTTTTGCCCTCGCATCGCGTTCCCAGATTAAAGATTCGATAAAAGGAAGGATTGGCCAATAAAATAATTTCTTTATCATCGGTAACTAAAAGCCCTTCCCTCATGCCCTGTAATACCGCATCGAGCTGATCTCGCTCAGCGTGTAATACTTTAAGTTGGTCCTTTAATCCTTGTAAGACCTCTTCGAGTTCAAGATTCGCGGTTGCAGCTTCTTCGGGAACCATCGATCTGGCTTTCTTGGAAAACACTTCTAATGCCCGGTGGGTGATCTTGAAATTTTGAAAAACGGAAAATAGTAAGAGTCCCAATGAGCCTAAAGCCAAAAGGAGTGGCCAGCGGGGCTGCTCAGCGGGCAGGGTAAAAAGGAGCACCCCCAATGAAAAAATGAGAAGGGCTGCAGAAATTAAAAACCAAAAGCGGTGATTTAGACTATTCATGGATGGGTATCGTATCGATGAAACGATAACCTAAACCACGGAGGGTTTCAATATAGGATCCACCATCACCCAATTTTTCACGAAGTCTCTTAATATGGGTGTCTACGGTGCGGGTATTGAGATCTTTATGATACCCCCAGACCCGGTCTAGCAGTTGATCCCGGGTGGCGACCCGCCCCCTTCGTTCGTACAAGAATTTTAACAGCTTAAATTCAAGAGCGGTTAATTTGATTTCCTTTTGTTCTACCTTAACCTCGAATTTTTCCAAATCCATATGTAATTTTCCAAACTCAATGACCTTGGGGGGAGCCTCTGCCCCCGTAGCCTGGGTGCGTTTTAGGATGGCTTTAACCCGTAACGCCAACTCCCGGGGACTGAAGGGTTTGGTCATGTAATCGTCGGCCCCCAATTCAAATCCGACAATTCGGTCGATTTCGTCACCTTTGGCCGTCAACATGAGAATGGGAATGTTTCGGGTGTTTGTATCTCTCTTAAGCGTTTTACAGATTTCTAAGCCACCAAGGTCAGGTAACATGAGATCAAGCACTAAAAGTTCAGGGCGGGATTTCTGGGCCTGGTGCAAGCCTTCACGACCATTATGGCAAACTTGCACTTGATAATTCTCTGCCTTTAAATTGAACTCAATCAATTCGGAAATGTCTTTATCGTCTTCAATGACGAGTATCTTCATCACCATTAGGAGTATTATAGAGTGGGGCTGGGTACAAGTGACAATGCCGTGACAGAATCTTTACAATTTAAGCTCTAAAACCACCGGGCAATGGTCAGACCCCATGACTTGGGGCTGGTGATAGATGTTTTTGACCCGATCTTG
>JAJFLL010000354.1 GCA_021772695.1 Deltaproteobacteria bacterium | reverse complement strand
AAAAAAGACTCCAACCCCTTTGGAGCGAATCAATCTGGCCACCTGTTCAATTTTTTCTTTTAAGGCATTGGAAGCATCGTCGAACAACAAATGAGCCTCATCAAAGAAAAACACCAGTTTGGGCTTTTCTAAATCGCCCACCTCGGGAAGATTTTCAAACAATTCTGATAACAACCAAAGCAGAAACGATCCATAGGCACGGGGGTATTGCATGAGGCGATCGGCAGCAAGGATATTAACGACTCCCCTACCGTCACTCTGGGCTTGCAAGAGATCGAAGATATTTAATGCGGGCTCACCGAAAATTTTATCGGCCCCCTGTTGTTCCAATTGCAATAACGATCGCTGAATGGCTCCGACACTTGCCGTAGATACATTACCGTATTCCAAGCTGATGGCCTTGGAATTTTCTCCGATCCACTGAATCATGGCCCGCAGGTCTTTGAGATCGAGTAATAATAAACCCTGGTCGTCGGCTACCCGAAAGGCCACCGTCAGCACCCCCTCTTGGGTTTCATTGAGATTGAGGAGACTGGCTAATAATAAGGGGCCCATTTCAGAAATAGTGGTTCGAACCGGATGACCTTGTATTCCAAAGACATCCCAAAAGCAGACCGGATAGGCGCGAAATTGAAACTGAGGCATCGAAATGGCCTCGATACGTGCCGTTATTTTGGGATGCTCCTTTCCGGCACAAGCCAATCCGCTCAGATCACCTTTCACGTCTGCCATGAACACCGGAACCCCCATGCGGCTCAAACCTTCTGCCAGTACCTGGAGGGTTACGGTCTTTCCCGTACCGGTTGCGCCTGCGATCAAACCATGGCGATTGACCATATTCGGGTTCAAATAAATCGGGATGTCGCTTTTTCCCACCAATAATGGACTTGCCATGGAGAATTCCTTTCGCCTGCCTAAAGTTAGAACCGGAAGCATTCAAGCATGACTTTCCAAAGAGGTAAACCGCTTTCGCCCCCAGAAAATTCGCTAAGCGATTTTTTCGGATTTTATGATATTATGGCAGGCAGGAATACTTTTATGGCCAAGATTTTAGTTTGCCAACACGTCGCCTACGAACCACTGGGAACCTTTGATCCCTTATTAAAACAATACGGGCTACGCATTCGCTACATCAATTTCGGACGCTTTCCCGACCACCAACCCAGTCTGAATGGTTATCGAGGCCTGGTCCTGTTGGGCGGTCCCATGTGCCTGGACCAAATGGACCAATACCCTCACCTAAAGCATGAGATTCAAATGGTGGAAGATGCCATGAAGTTAAACATTCCCGTGCTGGGCATATGTTTGGGCGCTCAAATCATCAGCCATGCCTTGGGTGCTAAAGTTTACTCCAATGAAGAAAAGGAAATCGGCTGGTACGATGTGGAATTGACCGAAGCGGGGAAAACTAATCCCCTATTTCAAAATTTTGGATCCCAAGAAAAAATATTTCAGTGGCACGGCGACACCTTCGACCTGCCGAAGGGATCCACCCACTTGGCTCGTTCAAAATCCTGCGATAACCAAGCATTTGCCTACGGGGATAACGTCTATGCTTTTCAGTTTCATATGGAAGTCGACGAGGCCATGATCTCACGTTGGCTCAAGGTTCCCAGGCATGTAGAAGAACTTCAGGCCTTAAATGGAAAAATCAATCCAGAGACGATTTTACAAGAAACGCCTCAATACATCGATCGCTTAAAAAGCCTCAGCGAATGCACCTTCGGACAATTCATGAATCTCTTGGGCGTTGAAAAAAAATATTTTTGCCCACCTTCGCGTTAACCGCACTCAGCGACGAATTTGATTGGGAACAGTGATGGAATACCCGGGAGTATCTAATGAGGTATTACAGGGACCGATCCACATGCCGTAATCTTCATTATAATAACAGGGTTCTTCATAAGGCTCATAAAGCGGTCCAAACTGATTGCTAAAATAGGGGTTATATAAAGGGAGGTTTCGCGGAGCAGGCAAGGTGGTGGCGGGAGCCCGCTGCCGGGTGCCCCTAGTCGGCACTTGTTGGTAATGAGTAAAACCGTAGGACTGCGGAGGAATTCGCACCCCCCGTTGCGCCATGAGCCCTGTGGAAAAAATCCCCAATAGGAAAAATACCAAACTCAAAGATAGGACCAGCTTCCACATGCTTCTATTTTAACGAAAGGTAACCGGTTTCCCCAGGGTAAAAAAAATATCGGGACATTTGAGCCCACAAGGTTTAAATTTCTGATTTTAATCATGAATCCCCTATGGGCCATTTGGGCCATCCCTGCCATCGGTTTCGGAATTTGGGGATGGTACCACCGAAATCGTCAGAAAAAACGGGACCGACTCACCCAATTGCCTTGGCCCGCCTCCTGGGAAAAAATTCTCCAATCCCAAGTAACCCTGTATCGGCGGCTTCCTTCCATTTATAAAAAACAACTTCAAGGACTGATCCAAATTTTTTTGGCAGAGAAGCGATTCGAAGGTTGCGGTGGTTTGACCATCACCGAAGAAATGAGAATCGTCATTGCGGCCCAAGCCTGCGTACTTCTACTCAATCGAAAGATTCCACTTTACCCCAAGCTTGAGACCATTCTGGTTTACCCCCAAGCCTTTGTGGCCAAAGTAGCCCAAGAACAAGGTTGGGGCACCTACGTCGAAAAGGAGCAGGCCCGATTAGGAGAATCTTGGCACCATGGCATTGTGGTATTGGCTTGGGATCACATCAAACATGAAAGCCAAGACATCCCTAACGGACATAACGTGGTTTTGCATGAATTTGCCCATCAATTAGACCAAGAAGACGGTCGATCCGACGGCACTCCGCTGATGGAAAACAACTCCCATTATGTTTCCTGGTCGAAACATTTGGGAGCGGTCTTTGAAGAATTACAAGAAACCGCCGCCAAACATTTACCTAGTTTTATCGATACCTACGGCGCCACCAATGCGGCAGAGTTTTTTGCGGTCATCACCGAAACCTTTTTTGAAAAGTCCCAAGGTTTAAAAAATAAATATCCTGAGCTTTACGAAGAGTTGAAAACCTATTATCAATTGGATCCTATTCAATGGAGGGAGAACTCATGAATATTCAAGAAACGGCGCTGAGTCGCCACCGTGGTTGGTTTGTCACGCTAGGTATCCTATTTATCATTACAGGTACCTTGGCGATCATCGTCCCCCAATACGCTAGTCTGGCCTTAGAACTCGTATTAGGCTGGCTGCTGCTATTCAGTGGTGTCTTTCAAGTCTTTCATAGTTTTGGATCCAAATCGTGGGGGGCCTTCGGTTGGCGCTTTTTCGGTGGCGTCATTTACGCTGCCGCAGGAGTTATGTTATTGGCCTACCCCCTCTCAGGATTGATTACTCTGACCTTAATTTTAGCCATCCTTCTCTGTGTTCAAGGCATCTTTAGAATTATTTTGGCCTTTCGGGTAAAACATCAAAACCAATGGGGTTGGATCTTGATAAGTGGGGTGTTGGCCCTCGCCTTGGGACTGATGATCTATTTTCGCTGGCCGGCCTCATCCTTATATATCCTTGGGCTCTTCGTCGGCATCGATTTGATCTTTACCGGCTGGACCATGCTGATGTTGGCTGCGGCTAAACCTTCAGGCTCACTCCAAAGCGCCTAGGGTCACCAAATCCGGTAAAACCATGTTCGGGGTGGCTGGCCACTGTATGCACACCGCCAAAGAATAGATTTTTTTCTTCCCAGAGAAAGGTCTCAGGAAATTTCTTGGTGAGTTGGCCGACTACCTCGGGTGGAAAACCCGGTTCAATACTCAGGAGCTCGCGCTCAAAATGGATGCGCGGTGCGGCAACCGCCGCATTTACGTCCATTTGGTAGTCGATGAGATTCCTCAGCACCTGCACAATGGCGGTCCGTATGCGATTGGAACCACCCGAACCGGTAGCCACCATGGCGCCATTCCGCATAAATAATAGGGTCGGGGACATCATGGAACTCATCCTCACATTTACCGGCCAGTTCTCAAAACCCTCTGGGTTGATGTCTTCTTCGCCCAACATATTATTGAGCATGATATCGGTGCCTTTTAGAATATGGCCGCAGCCTTCCCCATTGGAAAGGCTCATGCTGGCCACATTGCCTTCTTTGTCGATCACGTTTAAATGAGTGGTTCCCCGTGGTGAAGGGGGAAAGGGTTTAATTTCTTGGCGATATCGATCTAAAAAATCCCGATCACCCAAAAGTCGACAGGCCTCGACCCATTCGGGCTCGCTAGCCAAGGCGTCCATGCGGGCCTGGTTGGTTTGCCCCATGACCTGAGCCAAATGGCCCAAATCCGTGAGGGAGCCGAACACCGGAGCTACCGGGAACCCCATCAACATCTCCATGGAAAAAGCAATCAGGATGCCCCCACATGAGGGAGGAGGATTAGACAATAGTCGATGCCCGCGATAATAAAACTCCAATGGCTTTCGCCGGATCACCTCATAAGCTGCCAAATCTTCTAATTGCAGATGGCCCCCCTCCTGACATTGGCTCACCAATTGTTTGGCAAGGTCGCCCCGGTAAAATAGATCCTTACCTTCCTTGGCCAAGGCGGCCAACGTTTCCCCTAGCTGGGGGAAGAAAAGCCGTTCACCTTGAGTAATCAGTTTTCCCGGGTGGGCCTTGCTACCAAAAATAGCGGCGGAATCTTCTGTGGCTGAATAGATGGGCTCTACTACGGTAAAAAGATATTCTTGAAAGGGATTGACGACAACCCCTCGCCGACACAATTCTCTGGCCGGAGCCAACACTTCCTCAATGGGCAATCGCCCAAGGTCATTGTGAATATCTAATAAGCCCGCAATCACTCCAGGGGTTGCAGTAGAACCCAGACCGATATGAAATTCTTGGGTCGTCGGACCAAAGTCGGCATGGATGGGATAAAATTCCGGCGTACGTCTGTGATTTTTCTCGCGGGGTGTTTGCACAAAAAAATCGTAAATACACTCGAGGCCCGATGCGGAATGGGCCAGAAGAAAACCTCCTCCGCCCAAGGAAGCCAATACGGCTTCGGCGACGCAAGCGGCAAACCCACCGGCGACAATGGCATCAAAGGCATTGCCTCCGGCCTTAAGGACTTCTAAGGCTGCTTCAGCGGTTTTTTCATGACCCGCAGTCACCATTCCGTGATTCATCTCAAGCTCCATTATCTCTATAATGGAAGATAATACAAAGGAAAGGCTTTGATCCAGTTAAGGTATTTCGCATACGGCTCTAATATGCACCCTGTCCAAATGCGGGAACGTTGTCCTGAATCTAGGTTACTGGGCACGGCCCACCTGGCCCATTATCTTTTGCAATTCAACAAAATGGGCATGGACCAAACGGCCAAGGCCAATATCATTCCTTCGCGAGATTCTAAAGATCGAGTGTTCGGCGTGGTTTACCACATGACCCAAAGGGAATTTGACCAATTAGACCCTTTCGAAAAGGGTTATCGCCGCATCGAGGTACCCGTCCTATTCAACCAAAAGGTACTTTCCTGCCTGACTTATACGGCCCAAGAGAATTACCTGCGTTCAAACATTGTCCCTAAGACCGATTATTTAAAGCGAATCCTAGAGGCTGCGCGCCATCACGAATTTCCCCCGGAATTTTTTCGTTATTTAGAAGAGTTTCCCCTGGAACCAAGTTAGCCGAATATTTTTTTGGTCTAGTGCAAAGGTCGCACGATGGGCAGCGCTGAAAAGTAACGCACCGAATTGATAAACCACGCCTTTTTT
>JAJFLL010000353.1 GCA_021772695.1 Deltaproteobacteria bacterium | reverse complement strand
TCCATCGCAACAGGCTAGATCTGAAACCGAGCCCCCCAGACCCCATAAGAATTATTTCGAGGCACTGCTCACCCGGGAATTGTCCTCGGTGCCCGAGGAATACCGCCACCTCATCCCCAAGCCCCAAGACATCGTCCTCTTCCCCCGCTTCGAAAAGATTTTAAATGAAACCGCTTCGCTGATCTCAGCACCAGACCGCATCGCCATTCGCTTTTTCGGTCCTCCGGGTACGGGTAAGACCACCTTTCCCGAAATGATCGCCCAAAAGATGGGGATTCCCCTGCTGCGATTTCCCTTCAGCCGCCGTACCGACCCCAGTGACCTCGAAGGCCTGTGGACACGAGAAAAGGTAAGCGTGGAGATCGACGGCGAGACCCGGGATGAATTGGCGCCGGTGTTTAAAGAGGGCGCCCCCACCATCGCCTTGGAACACGGCTTTCACCTAGTCCTAGACGAACCGGATCTGGCCCGGGCCGGAGTCTTGGCCTATATCAACAACATCTCCGCACCGGGGGAATTCGCCTGGGTGCGCAAAGACAATGGCAGTCTGAAAAAAATTAGGGTCCACCCCGACTTCAGGGTTTATGCCACCGAAAACGGCGTGGCCGAAGTGGCGCGGGAAGAACACGGGAAGGATTTTCTGCGCCGTTTCGTGGCCTACCATGTGGCGCCCTGGTCCCAAGAGGAAGTGGAGCAGGTGCTCACCGATTCTTTTGAAAATTTGGACGGCATCAAACGCTGGCCCAAGAAACTCACTCAGACCCTGGCCTACTTTCATGACAAGATGCGACTGCTCGCCGAGGGCCTTGAGGACCCACAAACTCGACAACGACTCCCCCATTTGGGCCATGACGTGGGACAGCAGATCGAGTTCACCCCTCGCTCCATTTTACGCCTGGCCCAGCGTCTGGCAGCCAGTGGGCCCTTGAATCCCGAGAGCCTGTCTAGGGCCATTCGCTCCGAATATATCTTACCTTTGGCCGATGCCGACGACCGGGATATGGTTTGGACCCAAGCCCAGGCTATTTTTAATCCCGTGGCCAAAGGTTTGGGTTGGGGGGCCCCGGTCGACTCGAAGGATTTAGGTGTCTCCAAGTCCCGCATCGGTCCCCACCTCATCAGCAAGCCCACCTTGGCATCGATTTCACAAAATTATTTGGCGGGGCGCAGCATCCCTCAAGGCGGTTTTGTATGGACGGACCAGGCCCTGCGCTTGGCCGATGAAATTTTATGGAATCGTTCCCTAGGTATCGACGTCATGCTCTTGGGTGAAGCGGGCGAAGGCAAGACGGAATTGCCTCCTCAGGTCGCTAATTTACTGCAACTGAATTATTACCAAAAGACCGTGAGTTCCGAGACCGACGAGGAAGATCTAGTGGGCGGACTCGGCCGCACCAATGGCAAGATCGAGTTTATTCCCGATATCGTTACCTTGGGCACGGCGAAGGGTGGCTTGATTCACCTCGATGAATACCTCTTGAGCGACACCGGGAAACTAGAGTCGGTCATGAACCCCCTCATGGATGCCACCAGGGCATTGATCTTAAAAAATCCCTTTAGAATGGTTCCCCGACACCCAGATACTTTTATTCTGCTCACCAGTAATCCACCCTTCGGCGACTACCAAGACCGCAATGAACATTCCGGGGCCGCTATGAGCCGTGTCGCCGTCATCTTTCTCGCCGATGAGTTTGGCATGGGTCCAAAGGATCGCAAACAGATCTTGCGCCATTGGGCCGACGAACCCATGGCCCTGCAAGGCAGGCGAGGGGACAAAGAAGTTAAAAAAAAACCCGGTCCTGAAGTAGCGAACTCTCTAGCCGTCACCACCTCTCATGAAGAGGGATTTACCGCACTTGAAGATCGTCCCACCCTACCCGAAGACAGCCCATCTCACGAAGGTACCCGAGATTTTCTGCATCCCTTTCATCGCTTTTCTATGACCAATCAAAAAGCAAAGCAGGCGGGTCCCCTTCCCCTATTGACCATTCACCCGGAGGTTCAGGCCAAATACCATCTCCCCGCCTCTCTTGAGGTAAAGTTCCACAAGGCCACCAAGACCCCGGAAGTCTATGAATACCATGCCGACGGCACACGGATGCTATTGCAGAGCAAAACCAAGAGGGCCTTGGAAAAGTATGCCAATTATCTTACTCGTCGCACCAAGGTAGACATGGGGCTCATTGGCCATCGGGTCTTTGAGATTCTATATACCGAAGCAGGCAATCACAGTACCGATTTATTGAGTAAGCGCATCATCCTCAACATCCAAGACCTCTTGGGCCGACCGATTGCGGCCGCCCTGGGAGCCGGAAAACACGAATGGGCCCACGCGGAAATCGATCGTCCCCATGATAAATACGATGCCCACGAACCGGGGCGACTCTTTGCCAACGTGGTGGGCGATCCCCGAATGAACGAATATGCCGCCTCGCTGCGTCAGGATTTTGCCACTCAAATTGATGCCCTCTACCAAGGTGTCTGGCCCAAAGAAAGATCTCAACAAGAAATCGATTTGTATCTGGAAAGGGTTTTACCCCATGAGCAGTTTGCCGATGCCATCATCCATTTTTGGCGACATAGCGTGATCATGCCATGGATCGAGGATGAAAAAGTCCTGGAGGCTTTAAGAGAAGCCCTGCCGATTTTGACTCCGGCCTTTACCCTCTTTCCCAAATCCACCCAAGATCATGACGTCGAAGTCGCCGCTGCCCAATTCTATGAAATCTTGGATCGGGCCTATCCCTATTACGAATCGCTATTTTCCGAATCCCTTAAAAAATTGGCAAAGCGTTTGGAAGCTGGCGCCACTCCGGGAGAATTGATCCAAGAGATCTTGGAAATGATGGGTATGCGCTTTCCAATGCCCGAAACTCCGAATCCAGACCAAGATCAGAACAAAGATTCGAGTCAGGATCAGGGGCAAGGGCAAGGGCAAGGGCAAGGGCAAGGGCAAGGGCAAGATAAACCGACAACAGGAGGTAGCGAGCCACAAAATAAGAAAGCACCAAGCTCTGATATTTCGAAATCGGGAAGTGAAACTGAGGGTCCATCGGAAGACCTTGACGAGGATACGGTGCCAACACAGCGCTCCCCCAAGAAATCCACGCAAGACCCTGAAAACCCTCGACCTGGCGAATCCTCAGCTCCAGGTGAATCTACCGGGTCAAACCATACCCCAAAGAAATACGATGCGGAGGCATTACAAAACCTCGCCCAGCAAATCCTCAACCAACGTGCCGAGCAAATGGCCGACCAATTTGAGCCAAAAGATCCCGGCAGGTATAAACAACGCAAGGAACAAATCGCTCAGGCCCAAAGCGCAAGCCAGGAAAGAGATGTCAGCCCTCTCGATGACGAACCTTCACCAAATTCCCAGGCAAACCCTGCAACCAAGACCGAAGATCCATCATTGAATCAGGATGAGCTAAACACTATGGATTTGGAACGGCAACGGCTCATCCAAGAAAGATTACAAAATGATTTGTTCAGTCGCATGGTGTCTCCCCAAGCCATGCAAATGGCCAAGCGACTCAAACGTTTCGTGCCACCCG
>JAJFLL010000352.1 GCA_021772695.1 Deltaproteobacteria bacterium | reverse complement strand
AGGCTTCTTGATCCCGGTCAATGCCCAGTAGTTTTCCGCCCGGGCCGGTGACCTCTAAAATGGCCTTTGCATGCCCCCCTAATCCCAACGTACCATCTACGACGTTCTTATTGGGGCCTAATTGTAAAAGAGCTAAAATCTCAGCAAGCATGACTGGCTGATGGGTAAACTTTGGCGACTTACCCTCAATGCCAGGTTCGATGCCGTTCTCCATGGTGAAAGCTCATGACCGCGTCGAATACCGACTCGTAGGATTCCATCATTTGGGCTGCACCCGTAAACTTGAAGATGTCTTGTGTGTAATGGTTCATCGATGCAAATTTTAGATCACCCTCTAAAGTTCGAAGTTTGAGGGCACCTTCGAGTAATATTTGAATGGTTTTGTAATTGACGTGATCGACCTTTTGAAAATTAAGAACTACTTTGGTCTTATTAGAAGTCATGAGTTTTCCTAAAATCCCTTCGATCTCTTGAATCTCACTGAAACTTAATTCTCCATCTAAGTGGAGCACCGCCACATCATCCACGTTGCTGACTTCAAACATGCTAAAGACCTAATTCGGCTAAATCGTCTGTTGCAGAATCAATAAGTTTTTGGGAATCGGTGAAGATGGCTTCCCATCGATCTTTGGACCAGATTTCAATTCGTTTGGTCATTCCCACAAAAACTACCTCTTTTTTCAGCCCCCCATATTCGCGCAGGGTGGGAGGGATGATAATGCGCCCCTGTTTATCTAGCGGGCATTCTACAGCTCCGCTGACGAAGACCCGCTGCAGGGCCTTCACCTGGGACTTAAACTGGGGCAGTGCCGCAATCTTTTCTTCGATCACCTGCCACTCTGGGAGAGGATACGCCCAGAGGCATTGGTCGAAGGTGGTGATGATCAGCCTCTCATCATAATTGGCACTCAAGACCTCGCGAAACTTCGCGGGGAGGCTGATTCGCCCTTTGTCGTCAATGCTGTAATCAAAACGGCCACGAAACATTCGGACATTAGAACCAGTCCCTTTCGTTTAGTCAACCACTTTAAACCACCATCAACCACAATATGGGGTATTTAAACCACCAGGGTCCTTTATGTCAAGGAAAGAGTAGGATTTTTTCCTTTAAAAACCATGGCTTATTTTACAAAAGCTCAAGTGGTTAAAAAATAATGTACATAAAAATTTCTCTTGGATGCGGGTATTTTAGTCCTTGGGCCAATCTCATTGAATCCCGTGACCAAAATGATTAGGGCTTGGGCCCATGTTGGAATTTATCATCATCGGTGCGGGCTTTGCTGGTGCGGCCTTGGCCAAGGCCCTAACGGACCGAGGTGTGCGTCGGATCACTCTCTTGGAGCAAGAGTCGGGACCCGGACACCACGCCTCTGGAAAAAATGCCGCCATGCTTCGACAAGGTGTCACCGAACTTGCCATTGCCCAATATATTCAAGTCACCCGAAAGCTTTTACTCAACCCACCCTCCCATTGGCCGAATGTCCCATGGTTCCATCAAACCGGATCCTTGTTGCTGGGAGCCAAGGCGAAACTCGAAAGCATACTGCAAAATATTTCTGCGGTGGGTTCAACGGCTAGCTTAGTAGAAAATTTTCCTGCCCCCGAGGATTTACCCCCAATTGCAAACACACTCTTGCAACAAAACCCGCACCAATCCTTGCTATTCACACCCCATGACGGTGTTGTCGAGATTCGACGGTATTTGAACCAACTCTTGCAGGACGCTGCCGATCAGGGTGCAGATATCCATTATAACTATCGAGTCGACTCCTTACATTGGAACGGCGAGACCTGGGAGGTTAAGGGTAGTGGTCCTAATTTTAGCGGAAGAACCCTCATCAATGCAGCGGGGGCCTGGGCCGACGAGGTTGCCACCCTTGCAGGTATAAAACCGCGGGAACTCATCCCCCATCGCCGTCACCTCTTTCGCGGTCGAATCGAGAACTCTCCAAATGCTTCCGGTCCCTTGGTTTGGGATGTGGATCGCCAGGTCTATTATCGAAATGACGGTGACGGCCTGCTGCTGTCTTCCGGTGATGAGACCCCTCAGAACCCGGGTTATCCACAAGTGGACCCCATCCAGGAGAAGGAATTGGCCAAGAAAATAAAGGCGGCCTTTCCTTATCTTGGTGAAATTTCCATTACAGATTCCTGGGCATGCTTGCGGACTCTAAGCCGATCCGGTTTGCCGGAGTTAGGCCAAGATGTTGAAAATAAAAACTTTTTTTGGCTTGGGGCTTTGGGAGGCCATGGTATGGGGACCTCTTGGGGACTGGGAAAGGCCGCGGCCCAGCTGCTGTTGGGATCCTAAGTCTCGATAAATGTGACCCTTTTCTTGTAATAAAAAGGTGACCCAGGCAGGAAATACTTGTAATCAGTGGGGCCCCCCGGGTAGGGGACTCCCAAAACCTTTTATGAGAGTGAGGTTTACGCGTGGCACCAAAAAAGAAAAAAAGTACATCGACGAAAAACAAAGGCAAAAAGGTTAGCGCCCGAAAAAAATCAGTGGCGAAAAAACCTGCCAAGAAAAAAACTTTGAGTCGTAAACCGGCCGCTCGCAAAGCTGTCGCTAAGAAGAAGAGTGTTTCTTCGAAGCGCAAGAGTGTTAAGACCAAAGCTCGCAAAAGACCTGCTGCTAAAAAAGCGAAGGCTTTTAAATCAAAAGTATCGGCTTCCAAAATCAGTGGAATCAACGGCCATGGTATCCCAGGTCTCAATTACCGTACTTTAGAATTAGAAATTTCCCGTTTGACTGAGTTATTGCAAACGATCCGTCGCAAAAATAAATTGGTCAAAAAGTCTCTTGCCTATCTAGAAAAAGAGCAACGAAAAGTCGCAAAACAAATTCGCGATGCGAAGAAATATCTGACTCGACTAAAAAATCGAGGCATCAAAGCCATTCGCGGATTCCCCGATAATGCTGAAGAGATCTTTTACCAATTGAAGGGTGAGATTACTCGTATTTCGAAGCGACTAGGTATTGGCTGATTTTAAGGGGTGACCTTCTCGGTTTCTCTAGCCTTACCTTCTTGAGTGCTAATCGGGTGATATTCGAAGGTCAGTTCTTTGCCATCGTAGCCCAGAATAGCGCTGCCACCTTTTTCCAATTTACCAAATAATATCTCGTCGGCGAGATTGCGCTTTATCTTCTCTTGAATCAGCCGTTTCATGGGGCGTGCACCGTTTAATTCGTCGTAACCTTCTTTGGCGAGATAATCGAGGGTCTCAGGGCTTACTTCCAGATCGACCTTTTTTTCCAGAAGCTGCATTTCAAGTTCTACCATGAATTTTTCGGCAATATGTCGCACCACATCGGCTGGCAATTGATTGAAGGGAATGATGGAATCCAGGCGATTCAAAAATTCCGGGCTGAAAAAATCCTTGATGGCT
>JAJFLL010000351.1 GCA_021772695.1 Deltaproteobacteria bacterium | reverse complement strand
CGTCACCGTCGCCATCGCCGTCACCGTCGCCTCCGGGACCACCACAAGTGGAGAGGTCACCGTCAGGGTTGGTTCCGTCGAGGACACCGTCGTTGTCGGAGTCCGTATCGCGATAGTCGGGGATTCCGTCGCCGTCCGTATCGACCGTACCCTCGACACTGTCAGGGATACAATCGTTGTCGGAATCGGTATCACGGAAGTCCGGAATACCGTCGCCGTCCGTATCAATGGGCTTGGTACCCACATCATCGTCACCGGCTTCCACGATATCGGGAATACCGTCGTTGTCGGAATCGGTATCACCGGCATCGGGCGTACCGTCGCCGTCCGTATCGGTGCCACCAGGGCCTTCGCCCGGATCGCCACCGTCATGGACACCGTCACAGATATTATCTGCGTCGACGTCCCCGGCGGGACAAGGATTAGCGGGCGTCGTGCCGTCTAATTCGTTGGAGATACCATCACCAATGATGTTGTGAGAGATGACACGGTAGCAGTAGGTAGTACCGCCCACGACCGTATTATCAAAGAAGGTCACCGTATTCCCCGTGGAAGGTTCCGGAGGGAGAATGGCGAGGTCTTCGAAAGTACCCGCACCACAGGCGCCTTCGTGTCGTTGCACGATGAAGGCCGACTCATCATCGGAGTTGTCTTGGAAGACCACTTCCATCTGAGTCGCCGAGTTCGGAGTCACCGAAATTAAGGTCGGTGCATCCGGCACATCAACGGGAGTGTTATTGGTGATCGCATCGTCGTTATTACTGGGATTACTGTCTCCGTTCCCGTTGAAAGCGATCACATAGTAGCAGTAATTGGTCGCAGGAAGCAGATTGGTATCCAGATATTCGATGGTTCCACCCGAACCGGCCATGGCAGGCAGATTGGGTTCAATGACCACGAAGTCCGTATCGGTTAGGTCCACAGGATCCGCAGGACAGGGTTTATCTGCCCTCAGGAGCCGGTAACCATCTTCGTCGGCACCATCGGTCCACTCCACCTCAATCATGGTATCGTTTACGGTCGTAGCCACCAAGTTAATGGGATCGGTGGGCACACCGCCAGGATTGAAGGTCGTGGCATCGTCAATATTTGAGTAAGCGCCGTCACCAACACCGTTGAAGGGTCGTACACGGTAACAATACTTCGTGTTCACATTCAGACCTTGGTCAAGGTAGTTGGTGGTATTGGGAGGCAACATATCGATCTGACCGAAGACACCGCCACCGGTATCACAGTTCGGATCTTGGTTGCGTTCCAGTTTCCAGCCCAATTCGTTATTGGCGTTATCATCCCAACTCACCGTGATCGCCTGCGAGCTCACCGGATCTGCTTGCAGATTGGTGGCAGGGTTCGGCACATCGGGTGGCACAGGGAAAGTGGTATCGCCATCCTTATTGGAGAAGGCACTCTCACCGACGGGGTTCTTCGCTCGGATCACATAACAGTAGAAGGTATCTGGTTGCAGACCTTCATCGAGATGCGCATCCGTATCGCCCGGCACATCGGTGATATGGGTAAAGTTTGCTAAAGGATCACCCAAGCAATCGTCTTGCTTACGGTAGATCTCAAAGGCCGTCTCACCAACCGAATTGTCCACCCAGGTCAATTGGATCTGGGAGCTGGATATGGCCGTCGCAATCAAATGCTCAGGCTTTTCCGGTATATTACCGGGTCCAGGGAAGGTGGTCGCATCAGCACAGTTTGAGTATGCGCTGAAGGTACTACCCGCCAACTCAGACCTGATCCGGTACGCATAGCTGGTATTCGGAGTCAGGTCGGCCGATAGGGTCGGGCCAAAATCATGATAGGTGGTTACGTTGGCACCCGGCGTCGCCGTTTCCGCGAAAGGCTGTACCACGTCGGCACAAGTCCCTTGGAAACGTTCCAGCACGAAGCGAACTTCGTCGGGACAGGTATCGATCCACCCCAGATTGATCTGGAAGGAGGATACGGCCAAGGCGTTCAGGTTCTGCGGAGTACAGTCGATGATGGGCTCGGTTTGACACATACTGTCGCAACCGTCGCCGTTGGCTAGATTGCCGTCATCGCATTGTTCGCCAATCTCCAGGATGGTGTTACCGCAGACAGCGCCACCGCCGCCTTCGATTTGGCAGGTAGCGGAGCAACCGTCGCCGTCGGCGTTATTGCCATCGTCACAAGTTTCGCCAGGATCGATAGCGAGATTACCGCAGAGACCGATGTCATCTAATTGACAGGTGGCCGAACAGCCGTCACCATCGATTAGATTGCCGTCGTCGCATTGTTCACCCACCAATGGCTCCCAGATACCGTTGCCACAGATATCTGCTTCGTTCTGACAGGAGCTATCACAGCCATCGCCGTCGACCAGGTTGCCGTCGTCGCACTGTTCACCAATTTCAACAATATTATTACTGCAAATGGCACCAGGCACTTCATCTTGACAGTTTTCATCACAACCATCACCACTGGTGGTATTACCGTCATCACAGGTCTCACCAGGATCAAGGATATTATCGCCACAGACGTTCTCCAATTGGCAGGTGGCGGAGCAACCGTCGCCATCGGCAACATTACCGTCGTCACACTGTTCACCGGAGAGCGGTTCATAGGTACCATTACCGCAGACACCTACTACCTCAATGGTACAAGTGGCGGAACAACCGTCACCGTCGACAAGGTTGCCGTCGTCGCACTCTTCGGTACCGGCACCCTCGTTCCAGGTGATATTGTCACCGCAGACGGGGTTAAGACAGGTGCTCAGACAATCATCACTGTCATTGAGGTTGCCGTCATCGCACTCTTCGAGGCCTTCGACAGCACCATTATTGTTACATTCGATCTGACAGGTGGCCGAGCAGCCGTCGCCGTCGATGAGATTGCCGTCATCACAAGTCTCGGGGGCTTCAGTGACATTGTCACCACAAACAGGTCCGACATCTTCAATCATACAGCTGGAATCACAACCGTCGCCATCGACTAAGTTGCCGTCGTCACACTCTTCTAAGCCACTTTCTTCATTCCAGAGAAAGTTATCACCACATTCAGGAATGAGACAATTATCTAGACAATCGTCGTTGTTACTGGCGTTACCATCGTCACAAGCTTCTCCTGTATCGACCACACCATCATTGTTACAAGTAGACTCAGTCTGACAGGTGCTATCGCATCCGTCGCCATCAACGGTATTACCATCATCGCAAGTCTCACCTTCGTCGATTGTGCCGTTACCACATAGGTTTCCGGTAGGCTGACAGGTATTATCACATGCATCGTCGTTGATATTGTTACCGTCGTCACAGACCTCTCCACAGGCGGTTTCTAAAATTCCATCACCACAAATACAGAAGGGATCTGGAATATCATGGAGTTCAAGGCCGTTAAATTCCGAGCAATAGCGGTTGGCACCTTCTTTGATGCAGTTAAACGCAGAAATACGAACACCAGGAGCCAATTCCGGGGCGTTCAATAAATAGGTGAAAAACTGTTTGGCTCCACCTTCGGGACCACCCACGTCATACTTGCCTAAATAGATCTCACCCTCACCATGGGTATCGGCATTGTCATTGATGCGGTAAAATAGCACCATGGACTTAGGGGGAGAATACCCGCTCACCACGTACATCCCGGGGGCAATTTTCTTGGAATTCAATTCGGTAGGAAAATCCAAACAATGGTTGGGACCCTCATCACCACAACTTCCGGGCTCGGTCACACCATCATCTTGAATATCCAACGCCAGACGGGCGTTGTCATGATAAATATTATAGGACCAGTCGGCGTTCTGGCTGCTGCCTTCCACAATGGAAATCCCGGAACGCCCGTTATAGGCGATCGTATTTTTAAACTGTAAGCTACCGCCGATTTGGGTATTAGCCGCACCTTGAATGCGAACGCCGTCACCGGCATTGGCAAAATTGGCGTTTCCTTGGGCAGCTTCATTGTCGGCACTGGTTCCAATATAAGATTTTTGTACTTTGTTGCCGTTACCAGTGACTAAAATTCCGTGAGAGTCCGACCCAGCGACAACACCTTCCCAGTAAGTGTTGTTGGCACCGGCCAGTTCCATACCGATGTTGTTACCGCCAACGGTCTTGGCCAGCTGCTTGTATCCTAGATTGACGCCTTGAATATTGTTGTTATCACCGGTGACGCAAAGTCCCTTACCAGCCGAGTTGATGATATTGAGTTTGCTGATAAAGTTATTGTCACTGGCGACCACTAAGGCACATTGCTCTGCACCCACGTTTTTGGCATCTAAGGTGACATCGACCCCCAGATTGCTATCTACCTTACCAAAAAGTTCAACCTTACCCTTACAGTCGGACGGAATGTTTAATGGACCGTCCAGGGTAATGGTCTTTTTAGATGGGGCAGAATCCGACCACAAACTGAAAGTGACTTTGTCGTCACCGTCATTTTCGCAGGCGGTTTTTAACATGGTCCGGAGGGTACCATTGCCATCGACGCTATTATCATCGGCACTCACTACGTATAATGAGGCGGCATGGGCCGAGCCATAAGAGAGAGTAGAGAAAAAGATCACGCTTAGGGCGATCAGCAGCTTAGTAGGGGTCTTCATATCTCGATCCTTCTGGGTTAAGGAAGAGTTTAAATTTAATGCGATCTTATTAGGTTTTCGCGTTTTAATGGAAACTGCGAATCAACTATCGACTAAGAAATAGAAAAGTTGCCTAATATACATTTCTTAGGGATCAGTGATTTCAAAGGGGGGGTTTGTGTACAAAATATTATTGGAAGAATCAGGATCAGTGAATTGATCGGTCGAAATACTCGCTTTAGCGATTAAATAATAAACACCAGCATTTAGACTGGGAACCGCTAATGAAGGCAAATCTATATTTATAGTGCCTTGGGAGTCAACCGCAACCGATCGATCTGCCCCTCCAAAGGGCTTATCCTCCAAATTAGATAAAGTAGAATCCTTTGAAATCCAAAACTGGACTGTTACTTTCCCAGTAAAATCCTCAGGACCATGATTAATAATGGTTACTTGTCGAGGTATGCTTTCGCCCACAAGTACTTCCGCCGGAGGAGACTGCACTTGGGTCACTTCCAAGTCTGAAAAGGAAGGCAAGTATTTTGTCTCGTCATTGGCAAAAATTGGAATTTCTAGTTTTTTTATACCTTTTCGAAAAGGCACGACAATGTCTTCAATATTTATCCAATTTAAAAACTTTTGGTTATTATGATTAATGACGAACAAAAAATTGGTAAAATAAGTATCTGAGTTTTCAATCAATAATAATCCAGGAGGAATTCCCACAATACCTTCTAGATTGGAAATATCGGAATGCCACTTATCATCTTCAGTTAAGTCAGTATCCTTCGACCTTCTGTAGATAGAAATATTTCTACCATTTAACGGGGTTCCATCTTTGTCTAAAGCCTTAATGGTTATTTTTTCAGGCTCCCAACTTTTCAGCCAAAGACTAGCACAAGCTTCATTACGAGCTGGATTCTTACCCGCTTCATTAATCAATTCGATGGAAATATCTTCCCACTGAACGATCTCATTTTTACCCATTAATTCAATACTATTACCATCATAATGGTCCCCTGGATAAACCCTGTTTTTATTAAACTCACTCCCACCTATTGAAAGATTATATAAATCTATTGCTCCCCTAAAATGTCCCATCTCATGGATCAAAATACTTTGCGTTAATTCTAAATTAGAAAAAGGGTCCGGATGATTTATTCTAATAGCTCCTCGGGTATCAAAATAGGAGGCAGCGGCAACCTTTGAAAGGACAACAACCACATCCTCTTTTTCTGAAGTATCCTCAGGATAAATTAGACCATGATATTCCAATGTATCCTTGCGTGGAAAGTCCGAGTCAAGATAAACAGTACCAACACTTGAAAACTTAAAATTAGCTTGTAATTGCTCACCGTTAAACGTGTCATTCAACCCAAATAATAAGCTCTTAAGAAACTCCTCCTTATTTACATTTTTAGAAATAGCCAATTCATGAATACTTTTATCCATTACGAACAAAACATTGTATTGAAATGGAGAACTGCCTTTCACAAACTGCTCGGAAGGTTCTTCACAAATATTTGGTTCTACCGGAGGCAAGTCAGAATCTTCTCCACCGTCAGAATCAATATCGACCGATTCATTTTCGGATGAAGAACACCCACTTATTCCTAGTCCTGCGTTAATTGCTAATCCCAAAATACTGAACTTTATAGGGTTCATTTGCCAAATACTGGTCTTTTTTAATTGAGACCCTTGAGATGCATCCCTAAGCAGATCATCCCCAATTTCTTTTAGATCAACAGAGTAATTGGACGATTTATTTAAATATTCTCGGTGACTTGAAGTATTTTCGATATTGTAAGAATGAGCGTTGGTTCTAGAGTAAGGGAATGGATTGAGTTTCATTCTAAAAGTACCCCTTAAAAATTTTCCTCCCTCCTCTTATGTCCAATTTTCGGATTAAAAAATTAAACGTTGTTTTCAAAAACAATATTTAAGCAACTAAACCCCGCCCCTTGCGATAAAGCCACCAGACTTTGGATTAATATTTTTCAGCGACCGTCTTTAAATATACATAAAAACAACGATTCTATTTCGTTCGGGGGCACAAGCCGAAGGAGATTGGCTTATGAGTGCCTCCGCAACCCGAACTGCGGTATCGTCCGCCCCCCAAACCGAACAACCTTCTGTACAAGATTCCAGCACCGAATCGGCCGCACCGGTTGAAGCTGCTGCAGAAAGCCAGGACAGTTCCACTCGTCCTCCTCTGCAATGGCGCGACATGGTCCTAAATTTTTCAGGGACCTTAGGCGCTGCCGTCAACGGTACTGATGAGGGACAGCCCTTTGCCATCGGCCAATTTGGCGGTTTAGGCGATTACTTCCATACCTTATTACAAGGCTCTGCCCTCTGGCGGGTCGGTGATTGGTTCCGTCTCGGACCGGAAATTACCTTCGACCATTACCGTGGCAGCCACCGCGTCTACGGCTCGGACCTCTCTTCAGTCAGCGTGGGCGGTGTGGCCGAATTGAATTTGAGCCAACTCTGGGGTGATTCCCAATTTACTTTTTTTCCCCGACTCCGAATCGACGCCCGCCTTGGAGTGGGATTCGGAACTACGACTTCTGAACACGCCCTATTAGAGGCCCGACTTGGACCCTCCTTAGGTATAGGTGCAGGGTTAGACGTGATCAGTGCCCGTTTTGGCGGCATTGAAGCCAGCTTAGGCCTTTATGCAGGGACCCAGGTCGTCTACGACATTGGGGATTCCAACCATGCCTTTGCCAATGTAGGCGGCATGATCACCATTCGTTCCTCAGACTTAGAAGAAACTCCCGTAGAAATTATTAACCGGGAATGTTCCATGAGCTTGGAGCAAAACTTGCTTCGCGACGTGGGCGAACTCCAAGAAACCAATGCAGAACTTCGTGAGAACAATGCAGAGATGCAGGAGTTCTTAACAGATCTGCAAGCCCGCATGGAAGAACGTGGCATTACCTTGGAACAACTCGTTCAAGATATGCGCACGGCCTACGCCGATTGGTTGCAAACCCGAGTTGAAAACCCGGTGGAAGATGCCGAAGAAGCCATGGCCCTGGCCACGGAACGCTACGGCGATGATTTCAACCCCTTTGAATTAAATGATATTCCCGCAACGGTGATCCCTCACCCCCTACCGGAAGATTGCGATTCCCTCTACGCCCTGCAAAGCGATTTACAGGACGAACGGGCTGCGCTCTCCGTCAGGAAGGGCTTTTTAGAAGGCTCCATCAATGCGGCCCTGATTCGCTTAGGAGTCGGACCTACCGCCGAACAAGAGTTGGTGCGGGTCGTGACCCGACTCAGGGAAATCCACTTTATTACCAACCGACCTTTTGGTGCCTCGAGACGGGAACGCGGATACCGCCGCGAAGCCGACATCGCCAGCGTGGACGCGGCGGTGGTGAGTTACCTACAAGGCCATCAGCCCAATGCTCAAGGGATTCGGGAACCCATGCCCTTAAACCAAATGGAAGACCTCTATCGCTCCATTTTCCCACGTACCCAACGTCGGGACGGCAGCGGCATGTACTCCCCAGCCCTCGATATCATTCGCCAAGTTTCCGAGCGCCTCAATTCGGAAGGCATGAACTCCACCGACATTTATGTGGTCGGTCATACCGATAGCCGAGGTGCCGATGACCATAACCAAGGTCTCTCGGAACGCCGTGCTCAGGCCATTCGCGATGCCTTGGTCCTCTTCGGAGTCAATCCGGACCGGATCCATGCCATTGGCCGCGGCGAGACCGACCCGGTCTACACCTTCGACCAATTGCGAGGCGATACCTCCCGAAGGGTTGGCCGGGAAGAACAGCGGGACTTGAGAGAATCCGGTATTGCCGGACAGGCCCTGCAAGATGAAATGCGTGGCCGCCAAGCGGTCAACCGCCGGATCGAAATGTTCCTCTGTTTCCCAGAGGCCGAAGATGAAACCTGCACCGCCTTGGGCGCTGAAGTCTCCGGACAAAGCACTACCACCCAAGCACCGGCTGCCGGTTCCGATTCGACGGTCCAACGAGCAGAGACTCGGCGAGAAGTTACACCGCGACGGCGACGAGCCAGAACTCCTGAAGCGGTAGAACAAGCTAGCCCCCCGGCCCCCGCGGCTTCGCCCGCAGTGCCGACCCCACCTTCTCCAGAAGGTGAATAATATTAGACTTTGATTCCCAAGGCCCTTGGCCTGGGGGGGAAATTCGCGTGGTGCCGACATAGGGCATCTCCCCCAGGTCGGGGCCCTTTGGGTTTACCCCGCCCCACCCGTTTGGCTTTTTTAAGCAACTAACCCCCACTCCCAGCGATAAGTGGTCCAACAATTGAACCACGCGAATGGCTTGATGTAATTTCATGACTGCATAGCAGTCGGGAGGGGACACAAAATGACATCACCAGCCAAAGGCCCAAATGCGCCTGTTTCCGGCAACGCCCAGCTTGAAGCCTCGGGCGACGTACAAGTAAACACACCCGACAAGGTTACTGAGGATCAGACTTCTGATACCACTCAAAAACCCTGGCAACTCATACCCAAATTAGAACTTGGGGCTGGTTGGGGATCCAACGGTAAACGAACCGGTCATCTCTTTGATGGCAGTTTCGGTAAGATCGGGGATTTCGGCAATAAGCACCTCGGACTCGGTCTCCTGACCAACGCCAATGGCGGTAAGGTCCAGTTTCGTTTCGGCGGCATGCTGAACTGGGATTGGCAAACCGGCAATAATAAAACCTTTGGTAGTACCTATCACCATGTCACCCTCGGCCCCGTCGCGGAATTAAATTTTCGCAAAGGCTGGGAAGGCATCACCGGTGAAAACTGGTCGCCCTTAGGTTACTTAGGTGTGGGAGCTGGCTTAGGTGTAGGTCATGGAACCGGCACCCTAAACGACGGCCTGTTACATAAACAGACCGGTCTCGCCTCTTACTTTAATGCCTATCTCAACGTCGTCAACTTTAGCGTCGGCAAGGTCCAAGTGGGACTCAATTTCGATTATCGAAATACCCACATTCGCGCCGATGGCGGCGATAGCAATTGGCCGGTTGCGCATAACCTTGGTTTCACAATCGATTTCCAACCTTCCGTGAAAAAGATGAAACAAGTGGTCATCGAAAAAGTCCCGGTTTGTGACGACGATCGATCCCGCATCCCAGACTTGGCCGCCGAAGTAGCCAAGCTCAAGGCTGAAAATGAATTGGCCTTAGCCAAAGTAGATGGCCTGCGTTACTACCTCGAGAACCTGCCCAAAAATCCTTTTGATGAAGCCAATGTGCAAAAGGCATGGCAGCTGGGATACGTGGCAGAAGCCTTACAAGCCAAGCTGGGCGGCAAAGAAATCACCACCGAGAACATCGGTAAGATTCAAATTGCTGTCAAAGAAGCCCATAAGGCTGAAGCCGGCAGTGAAATCGCAGTGATTGCAAAAGCCACCGGCCTGACTGAAGAAGAAGTCAAACCCATTTGGGTAGGCGCAGAAACTCAGATCGCCGGCGAAAAGGGCTTCTGGGAATTACCGCCCGATGTCAGTGTTGACGAAGCTGCCCTGGCCAAGGCCATGGAACTCAATCCCGACGAAGATTGTCGTGATGTGGAAGACCTTCGGAGCGACCTCGACAATTGGCGCTTGGGTCTGAGCCGCCGCAACGCCGCTTTAGAACAACAATACCGTCGT
The DNA here is from genome assembly GCA_021772695.1 of Deltaproteobacteria bacterium. Taxonomy (GTDB): domain Bacteria; phylum UBA10199; class UBA10199; order DSSB01; family DSSB01; genus JAJFLL01. Next base: position 5,074 of record JAJFLL010000351.1, on the reverse strand, counting down.
GCCTTACATTTGGCCGGACTGGTCTTGGGTGAAGAAGTGATGCAGGTAGGCAAGGTCTTTCAAGCCACCTTACTGCGAGTGGATACTCCCAACTTCGTGACCGCGAAGCCCACGGAGTCTCAGGTCAGTGCCATCACCTCGGCCGCTGCTACCAAATCTCCTGACAGTCCAGGATCGGTAGAAGAATACATGGCCGTGGCCGGTTCCAAATCCAAGAGCAAACGGGTCTTCCTCTTGCCTCAAGAAGAGGCCGAAAAACTGAAGAACTTTGCCGATTGGATGAACGGAAAAGCCAGACTCCAAGGTGAAGAACGTCACAGTAAGTTCTTGGCCGATCGGGGCGTCAAAACTGCCCAGATCACTGAAGAAGAAATCTTAAAAGAATACAATGATTGGGTGAAATCCCTCGCCATCATGGTGGTCGGGCATACCGACAGCCGTTCCAGCGATGCCTATAACCAAAAGTTATCGGAACGTCGGGCCGAGTATATTCGCCAATCTCTGATATTCTTCGGAGTCAATGCCGATCGAGTCCAGGCCTTCGGAGCCGGGGAAAAATACCCCATCACTCCTGAGAGCAAGGTTAAGGGCGAAGCCAGAACCGCCGCCCGGGTCAAAAACCGACGGGTCGAGTTCGTACCGGTGGAAACCGATCCAACCTCAACGGGAATGGATCGAAGCAAACTTGAAGAGCACCACGATGCATCGAAAGATGTAGCGCCGTCAGATACCAAGGCCCCAAGCGAGCCTAAATCTGATCCGGCCAAAAAGGACGCTGGGAAAAAAGAGAAGCCGAAACGTCCTGATAAACCAGTGGTGCCACCGACGGATATTCCGACGGGCAATTAAAAAATTCATAAGCTTTCGGCTTGGGGGCCATTCGCGTGGTCCCGTCTTAGGACATCCCCCCAAGCCGAGGCTTTTTTTTAAAGCCCTCAACCACCCGGTAATTTTACAAAAAATATCAATTATTTCCCCGATTCTCGATTTTTCAGCTACCACTCACTGATCAGCTGTCATTCCGGGTTAAAAACCCGTCTATTTTTTTTCAAGCAACTTCAAGTATTTCACCGCGATAACCCAGCCGAATTTAGTACCACGCGAAACCACAGGTTTTTAAAAGGCCTTTCTAGGCCCCAAAACTGAGGAGATGTCCTATGTCGGCAACAACCACGCGACCGGCGGATGCGTCCGTCCAAGTAGACGCCAGTGTCAAAACTGACGCCCCCGTCGAACCCAAGGCCCCAAAAGCCCAACCAAAAGCCCCGGAAACCCCAAAAACTCCGTCTCCCGATGCCGAAGTTTCTGAATATAAACCCATGGAACCTTGGCAATTGATTCCCCGAGGTGAAGTGGGCGCTAACTGGAGTTCTAACGGACAACGTGACGGCGGGCTATTTGACAGTAGCTTTGGCTCCACCGGAGATTTCGTCAACAAGCACGTAGCCTTTGGTCTTCTCACCAACGCCAACGGCGGCAAGGTGCAATTCCGCTTCGGCGGTATGCTCAATTGGGATTGGCAGACCGGAAACGACCTGACCTTCGGAAGTACTTTCCATCACGGCACTCTAGGCCCCGTAGCGGAATTAAATTTTCGCGAAGCCTGGAGAGGCGTTACCGGACAAACCTTCGCCCCATTGGCCTACTTAGGTCTTGGCGCCGGTTTAGGGGTTGGTCATGGTACCGGCACCTTGAATGACGGTTTGCTCCATACCCAAACGGGACTTGCCAGTTACTTCAATGCCTATCTAAACGTGGCCACCCTTTCTATCGGCGATTTACAAATGGGATTGAATTTAGATTACCGAAACACCCACATCAATGGCCCTGGTGACGGTACCAACTGGCCCGTGGCTAATGGTTTTGGTGCTTCCCTGCATTTCGAACCGTCGTTCCGTCAGGAAAAAGAGGTGAAGCCGGTTCAATTGCCACCGCCTCCTCCTGAAGAGGTCTGTCAGAATTTAACCGATCAAATCGAAGTGGAACGGGCCCGTATTTACGGAACCGGACCTGACGATAGCTTGATGGCCAAGATTGAGGTGTTGGAAGTCAAGGTGAAGACGAAGCGTCATACGGTGGAAACCCGTCCCGTCGATCCTTTGCAGGACACAAACGCGGTGCGCGAATTCCTTCGCGAAGCCAAGGCCAGCGAAATCGCCAACGGCAAGGATTCCAAATTGGCCACCTCGGACGATCCCAAAGACAAGGAGGCCAGAGATAAGCTGATGGCCGAGTCCATGGCTGCAGCCAAACAGGAAATTCCCGATGGCTTCGATTTCTGGGCGGTCTCGCCGGAAATGCCTTCCAAGGCCGATATAACCATTCCCGATCCCTTGCCTGAAGACTGTGATGAGTTGTCCCTACTTCTGAAACGACTCTCAAAGGCCCGTGAAGACTTGGAAACCCGCTACACCGATCTGAAGCGTGTGGATGAAACTCCACTTTGGTCCAGGGAACGGGTCAAGGAAATCGTCACAAAAGAACTTGAAAAAATCCTCCCTCCGCCCAATCTCAAGGACGTGCACTTTGAGAATGCCCGTCCCTCGCAATGGGAGATCAAAAAGGCCGTCCAAGCGGTAGAAAACGCCAAGGATGGTGCCGACGGCAAGCCGGACTGGAATAGCCATCCCGTCTCCGCCGTTCTAACCGGCATCTTTGGAAGGACCTATAAAGATAAGGCCCTGGTGGAACTGGATAAAACGGCGACGGCTCTGAATAGTGAGGAACTTAAAGAGGTCGCTGGTATCGAAGTCCAAGGGCATACCTCCCTGCCGCCTAAGCCAGATCCGGGTGACAAATACAATATGGACTTATCGGATCGACGGGCTCAATTGGTCAGGGCCATCCTGGTTCGCATGGGTGTGGCCAGTAGCCGTCTCAGTGCCCGCGGTTTCGGCGATACCCAGTTAAAAAACAGCGCCGAAGCTGATAAGTCAGCCAGTCCCGGTGAACGAGCCGCGGCCGCCGATGAAAACCGCCGTATCGAGATCCATCTACCTAAAGGTGAACTTAGTAAGGTCGTGGAAAAACAAATCGAGAAGGCGGAAGAGGATGCGGCGAAAGCCAAACCGGCTCCTACACCTGCGCCTGCTCCGGCCCCCAAGGCCGCACCGGCTCCCAAACCGGCTCCCAAGGCCTCACCTCCTAAGAGTCCCAAGCCCGGGAAAGTTCCTCCCACCGACTTCGATTAGGAAGGCCTCAAAAACTTTTAAGCCCCGTTTCGAGATTGTCGAAACGGGGTTTTTTTTTGCAACTAGTTTGAGCTATCGACATGGTGACGAAAATTTCCTTAGGAACTACCCTCTTGAAGTCGCTTTGCGGATGAAGGTAAATGCACTCCCCACCCCTTTATCGCAACAATACTCAATTTATCTCGATAAAATCGTCTTGGGTGGAAGCCAATAGGCTTAAGGGGTTATCCAAATTAATGGCTTAGATCCGGAGATATCGTGGCCCCTCTCATCAATCTCAATGATCCTACCGAACAGGCCTATTTCGCACCTCCCGACAAACAAAAATTATTGTCCAGTGCACTTGGAAACCATTGGCGAGAGATTCTTTTGGGTGGGGATGATAAGCTGGACCAAGCTGATTTCAAACAATTCTGTGACACCTATCAACCCACTGAAACCTGCCCAGATATATTAAAAAAGATTAAAGGTTTAAGCACTCAGGCCCGGAAGACTCAAATCTTAGATTGGATGTTTTCCGAACTGAAACGCCCTTCATTAGAGGCTCATCGCCAGTTGTGGGAAATTAGGGCCCAAAATAATACCAATGGTTCCAAATTTGCCTGGAGAGCCTTTGAAATAGAAGCCACCAAATGGATGGACGGTCACGGATTCGGCACGACTTCAAGGAATTATGAAAAAATCGGCAGTCTTCTGCGCGCCTATGTAAATCAATCCAATCCCCCATCTCCAGAGGTCCTGGCGGACATCTTCGCCACAGGTCTTCAACTTGTTATCCTGGAAGAATCATTCGGTTCCCTTAAAGATTTTAAGGGGAAAGACCAAATCCAAAAAGCTATTCGCACCTTACTAGAAAGAATTCGGGCTGGAAAACTAGACATGCAAATTTTACCAGCACTACCCCGTGGTGTGGGAGCTCTTTATTTTTATCCAAAAGACTTCCTGGGTCTTCCACAAACTTCCGCGGGAAACATATTTAGTTTTGAGAGGTCAAATGCCCGACTCCATGAACTCTTTCACCATATCCAAGATTTGGACTGTCAAACTTTGAGCGTTTTAGCGACGGAATATGCAGCGTACCATTTCGGTGCCTTGAGTTCTTACTTGTTATTCCCCAATCACGTTATCCCGCAACAAACCCCTATTACCAATGACTTCATGGACCTAGCCCAAAATGAATATCATAAAATACTAACAAGAAATCTAGAATCCCTTGCCAAACGAACCTTGTCGGATGCAGGACTAAAAATCGGCCTGACCAGTTCACTTTCTCAGGTGGATTTAAATAAGATTGAAGCCGAGGCCAAGCTAGCCGTCGATATTATTTATTCCATGCGACATTTTGATGTGGTTCGAGAGGGTCTGACCTTTAGATCTTACAATTCCAAAATAATAAGTTTGAGTAAGATCCCAACACTTCAGGAAATGTCGGAAAAATTAAAGGCTAAACCCGGAATTTGGGAATATAGCGGTATGCCACAGGCCATCAATTCTTACTTTAACCTATACTATGAACGTTTGGCCATAGAGTATGAATTGCAAACGAGCCAGACCGATAGAAATAATTTCGCCAAAGATATAATTCTACCTTCCTTTAAGAACCTGGCTCTAACCGATAGAGTCCTGAATCGATATGATGGCGTAGAAAAATCATGTCCAATACCCATGATTCAATTGATCACTGATGGACCGGAAGAACTTAACCCTAAAATATCAAAACTAGAAACTGAAAAAGCAACCAAGAAACCTATTCCATCAGAAACAAAATTGACTCCCCCACCCCACACCCCAGCTAACACCAATGCCCAATTTAGTTTGAGTCTTCCCTTGAGAATTTACGCCGGATCCCATGCATCGGGCCATAATTTGGGTGAGGTAAACGG